>CALQRR010000054.1 GCA_943333015.1 Chitinophaga pinensis
GAAAAAGATGGAATTATCGTTGAGCCTAAACCAGTTCTTAGTCCGTTGGAGCGTTTCCGTTATTGGGCATCTCAAAACAAAAAAATTGTAGCTATTATTAGCTTGATTTTAGTAGTATGGGTTCTGAATCAAGGTTGGAATGGTTTGATGGGAGTTGGTATTTATCAAGGATACGCACCTGAGCAACCGATCAAATTCTCGCATGAAATTCATGCGGGTCAGAATAAGATTTCATGTGTGTATTGTCACAGCGGTGTTGAGAAATCGAAACATGCGAATATCCCTTCAGCCAATGTCTGTATGAACTGTCATGCATACATTCAACAAGGGCCAAGCTACGGTACTGAAGAGATTGCTAAAATTTATGCTGCTTTGGACTACAATCCGGAAACACGGGTATACGGTCCAAACAAGAAGCCTATTCAATGGATACGCGTTCACAACTTACCAGATCACGTTTATTTCAATCACAGTCAACACGTTGCTGTAGGTAAAATAGAATGTGTTCAGTGCCACGGAGCTGTAGATTCCATGGCTGTTGTAAAACAAAATTCACCTTTGACAATGGGCTGGTGTATTGACTGTCACCGTCAGACAGAAGTAGACTACAAAGACAATAAGTATTACGAAGAGCTTCACAAGCAATTCGTGAACAACCCAGATTACAAAAAAGGCGACAAATTTACGATTGGAAAAATCGGTGGTTTGGAATGCTCCAAATGTCATTATTGATCCACATCCCTCTTCATAACCCGGACTTTTACGAAGTATGAGCAATTCGAAGAAATACTGGAAAGGCATCGAAGAACTGCAGGAAACCCCTGAGTTCGTTAAACTTCAGCAGAATGAATTTGCGGAAGACCTTCCGGTTGATCAATTCCTCGGTGATGACCGCATCGTGGATACATCCACCAACCGTAGGGATTTTCTAAAATTCCTGGGCTTTAGTGTAACTGCTGCATCTCTTGCAGCGTGTGAAACTCCTGTCCGGAAAGCTATTCCTTATCTGAACAAACCGGAAGAAATCACTCCCGGAGTTGCTAATTTTTACGCTTCCACCTATTGGGATGGTAATGATTTTGCAGGTGTTTTAGTAAAAACACGTGAAGGTCGCCCGATTAAAGTAGACGGTAATGATTTATGTTCCATCACACAAGGTGGTTCCAATGCACGCGTTCAGGCTTCAGTTCTTTCTCTATATGATAGTGCCCGTATTAAAGGGCCACTTATGGGTGGAAAAGAGAGCGATTGGAAAGCCATCGATTCAGATGTAAACGCAAAACTTGCTGGTATTGCAGCAGCAGGTGGAGCTATTCGCATTTTGACGTCAACGCTGATTAGTCCTTCTTTGAAATCAGCTTTATCTGAATTCAGCACAAAATATCCCACTACACAAGTAGTTACTTACGATACGATTTCCTTCAAAGGAATGGCAGATGCAAATCTTGCTTCTTTTGGTAAATCAATGATTCCAACCTATAATTTCGATAAAGCTGAAGTTATTGTTGGTATTGGTTGTGACTTCCTTGCAAATTGGCTAAGTCCAGTAGAGCATGCTCGTCAGTACGGAATTACTCGTAAACTGGACAAGGACAAAAAGAAAATGTCCCGACATGTTCAGATTGAATCGTTGTTGAGCGTTACAGGTTCGAATGCTGATAAGCGTATTGCTTTGAAACCGTCGCAACTTGGTTTGGCGGTTGTTAATCTATACAACAAACTAACGGGAAGCAATCTAGCATCCAAAAGTCTTGATGCAAAAGATGCAGCTATCGCAGAACTTGCTAAGGAACTGAATGCCGCTAAAGGTAAATCACTGGTTGTTTGCGGAGTCAATGACGCCCACATTCAACAGGTTGTCAATGCGATAAACACACATCTTGGTTCTTATGGTTCCACCATAAACAAAGAGATAGAAGATTATACGCATCAAGGTAATGATGTTGCTGTGAACGCGTTGGTTTCAGATATGGCTGCCGGGAAAATTTCAGCATTGTTCATTCACAATCTGAATCCAGTTTATACACTTCCGAACGGTGCAGCTTTTAAAGAAGCACTTTCAAAAGTTACTTTATCTGTTTCTTTTGCTGATCGTGCCGATGAAACAGCAGTTGCTTGTAAAATTACGGCTCCGGATCACCACTATCTGGAATCATGGTCTGATGCGAATCCACGCAAAGGTCATTATGCTTTAGGTCAACCGACTATAAATCCATTGTTTTCTACACGTCAGGCACTTGAAAGC
Organism: Chitinophaga pinensis; assembly: GCA_943333015.1. Taxonomy (GTDB): domain Bacteria; phylum Bacteroidota; class Bacteroidia; order M30B66; family M30B66; genus CALQRR01. Next base: position 2,246 of record CALQRR010000054.1, read on the forward strand.
TTTTTGACATGGTCAGGAAATACCAGCAATGCGCATGATTACATCTCCAAAGTTTGGGAGACAACGATCTATCCATCCGCATCCGGTTTTATTAGCTTTAATGATTTCTGGTATAATTCGCTGCGTGACGGAGTTATGGCAAGTGCAGCTCCGGTTGCCACTGTTGTAGCATCAGATGCGACAGAAGTAAAATCCGAAAAATTCATTCCATTATTGACAAGTTCTGCTGAACCTGTTACAGTTGCTATTTCTAGTGATGTAAGTTCTGCTGCGTCAGCAATTGTCGCCAAGGCTGGTAAAGTATCGGGAATTGAACTTGTTATCTATCAAAAAACAGGAACTGGAACTGGAAATCAGGCAAACAATCCTTGGATTCAAGAATTACCAGATCCAATAACAAAAGTTACCTGGGACAATTATGTATTGATGAATCCTGAAGAAATGAAGGAGAAAGGATTCAATGCATTGATGGGCCAGGAGCAATTGGCAGATGTTGTTGAGCTTAAGTTAGGTTCAACTTCCATTCAACTACCTGTTGTTGCACAACCAGGATTACCCAAAGGAGTCGTTGCTGTTGCACTTGGTTACGGACGCACTGCTGCTGGTAAAACAGCCAATAATATTGGAGCAAATGCATTTCCGTTCATCACTTTTACCGATGGAACATATCAGTACACTAATTCTGGTGTAACGGTATCTGAAAGCAAAGACAAATACAACATTGCTGCTACACAAACTCACCATACAATGATGGGTCGTGAGATTGTGAAAGAGGCAACATTGGAAGAATATAAGAAAGATTCAAAAGCAGGAAATGAAGATTTGCTGTATGCTACGAATCTGAAGACCGTTGGAAAAGATGGTAAAGCAACAGCGAAAGAACTAAACCTTTGGGAATCGTTCGAAAACAACAACCACTTCTGGAACATGGCGATCGACCTGAATTCCTGTATAGGATGTGGCGCCTGTGTTATTAGCTGTACTGCTGAAAATAATGTACCCGTTGTAGGAAAAGACGAAGTTCGTCGAAGCCGTGAAATGCACTGGATGCGCATTGACCGTTACTATAGTTCAGACATGAACGAAGAAGTAGCGGAAAAAGAAGGAGTTGGAGCAATTGACAAATTCCTAAAAATGGAAGTTCCTGCTTCTGCTGATACAGTAGAGGTTGTTTTCCAGCCGGTAATGTGTCAGCATTGTAATCATGCTCCGTGCGAAACAGTTTGCCCGGTATTGGCTACAACACACAGTTTGGAAGGGTTGAATCAGATGACGTATAACCGTTGTATCGGTACACGTTATTGTGCAAACAACTGTCCGTACAAGGTTCGTCGTTTCAATTGGTTCCGTTACAATGAAAATGTTGAATTTGATTTCAACATGTACGATGACCTGGGTAAAATGGTATTGAATCCGGATGTTACAGTACGTTCACGAGGAGTAATGGAAAAATGCTCCATGTGTATCCAACGTATTCAGACTGGAAAACTAGATGCTAAAAAGACCAGCAGCCGTCCAAAAGATGGTGCTATTAAAACAGCATGTCAGCAGTCTTGTCCTACGAATGCGATCACATTCGGAGATTTCAACGATCAGCAATCGGAAGTTCGTAAGGCTTGGAACAATGAGCGTAAATATCAACTTCTTGAAGAAGTAGGTACACAGCCATCTGTTTTCTACTTGACAAAAATCCGTAACAAATCTGCCAACGAGGCTTAATTCATTCGCTTTAGCATAGAGACGATATGGAAAATCATTCAACAGCCACTGTAAGACAACCTCTTATACTTGGTAATAAAACATATCACCAGATTTCTGAGGATATTGCGCGCCCTATTGAAGGAAAAGCGAGCAAATTATTCAAAGTGGTATTTGTCATTTCCGTCCTTTTGGCTCTATGGGGCGTTGGATGTTTTGCTTATACTATTGGAACTGGTATTGGTGTTTGGGGAAATAACAAATCTGTAGGTTGGGCCTGGGATATTACCAACTTCGTTTGGTGGGTAGGTATCGGTCACGCTGGAACGTTAATCTCTGCGGTTCTGTTATTGTTTCGTCAACGTTGGAGAATGTCCATCAACCGCTCGGCAGAAGCAATGACCATTTTTGCTGTAATCTGTGCAGCATTGTTCCCCGTGATGCACATGGGGCGTGTATGGGTTGCTTATTGGGTATTCCCACTTCCAAATCAGTTTGGATCACTATGGGTGAATTTTAACTCCCCACTTCTTTGGGATGTATTTGCAATTTCTACGTATTTCACGGTATCTCTCGTTTTTTGGTATACTGGTTTGATTCCCGATTTTGCGACCATCCGTGATCGTCAAATGAAACCACGTATGCAAAGAATTTACAACATCCTGAGTTTCGGATGGAGTGGATCTGCCAAGCAGTGGTCACGATTTGAAGAAGTTTCTTTGGTATTGGCTGGATTGTCAACACCGCTTGTGCTTTCTGTACACACGATTGTATCCATGGACTTTGCAACTTCGGTTATTCCAGGTTGGCATACGACCATCTTCCCTCCTTACTTCGTAGCTGGTGCCATCTTCTCCGGATTTGCAATGGTATTGACATTGTTGATCATCATGCGTAAAGTGTTGAATCTGGAAGATTACATTACCATTCAGCACATCGAACTGATGAATAAAATCATCATCGTTACGGGTTCTATTGTTGGGGTAGCTTACTTGACTGAACTTTTTACTTCCTGGTATTCTGGAGTTGAGTACGAACAATATGCATTCTTGAATCGTGCAACAGGTCCATACTGGTGGTCTAACTGGTCAATGATGACGTGTAACGTAATTACACCACAGCTTTTCTGGTTCAAAAAAATCCGTACAAGTTTGGTTGCTACATTCATCATTTCGATTTTTGTAAATATCGGAATGTGGTTTGAGCGTTTTGTAATCATTGTGACGTCACTTCACCGCGATTATCTGCCATCCAGCTGGACTATGTTCCACCCGACATTTGTCGATGTAGGAATCTTCATTGGAACTATCGGTATTTTCTTCACCTGCTTTTTAATTTTCTCACGTACATTCCCTGTGATTGCATTGAGCGAATTGAAGACCATCTTGAAAACTACCAGCGAAAATCCTAAACAACCGCACCACTGATCCGTTATGAGCAATAAAGTAATCTACGGAGTATTTGACGATGAGGAAGTGCTTCTCACGAGTGCGAAAGCGCTTCGAAGTAAAGGTGTCCGCATCAAGGATGTATTCTCCCCATTTCCAATTCACGGATTAGATCCGGTAATCGGCATAAAGCCAACTCGTTTGTCAAATGCAGCATTCTTTTATGGAATGTTCGGGACAGCAACAGCAATCTGGATGACTTGGTACATGCTCATTTCCGATTGGCCCATGAATATTGGTGGTAAACCAAATGCCAATTGGATTGAAAACATGCCAGCCTTCATTCCAGTGACGTTCGAATTGACAGTATTTTGTGCTGCACACGGAATGGTACTGAGCTACCTATTGGTGAATAAACTGTATCCTGGACGTAAGCCGCACAATCCGGATTTACGTTCTACGGATGATAAGTTCATCATGGAAATCCAGTCTTCTGAAAATAAGCGAGTATCTGAAGATGAGATACTTTCTACACTTCGTAGTACCGGTGCGATAGAAATCAATCAAAAAGACCTGAAATAAGGAGGTTCCGAAATGACTAAGAACGCCCGATCAATTCTGTATACATTATCTGCTGCTTTTATTGGTAGTATGATAGTTACTTCCTGTTCCAATAATCCATTGAGTCCGGGAGTTGAATATGCACCAGACATGTACCGAGGTCCTGCTTTGGAAGCCTACGGTGTGAGTACTGTTTTTGGAGATAGTATGGCATCTCGTAAACCTGTTGCCGGAACAATTCCACGAAACCATGCAGAGACACTCCCTTTTTACGAACCTTACGCGTATCCTAATACAAACGAAGGATACGAAGCCGCTGGATTAGGACTTAAAAATCCATTGGTTGCTTCAGCGGAAGATCTAGCAAAGGGCGAGAAAATTTATACTAATTTTTGTATACACTGTCATGGTGCTAAAGGAGATGGTAATGGAATTCTTGTCGAGCGGGATAAATTTGCAGGAGTGCCTTCGTATTACGGAGCAGCTTTAAAAGATCTTCCGGAAGGAAAAATGTATCACACGATCTATTATGGTAAAAACATGATGGGATCACATGCATCACAAATTAATTACAACGAACGCTGGCAAGTGATACGTTGGGTTCAGAAATTACGTGCAGATGGCTTAGGTCAGAGTGCACCATCTGATTCGACTGCATCACCTGCTCCGGTTGCAACTGCCACTGCAGTAACGGAGATTCTACCAGTTAAGAAGTAAAACCTGACGCTAACGATTAATACAGGTACAATGAACTATACCTTCTCTTCGAAAACACGGAATATCTGCTTCATCTTGATGGCGATCGGTCTGGTCAGCATCGTGGGTGCATTTATAGCAGATTCACACCGTGCATGGCCCAGCCTATTGTTGAACTCATTCTTCTTCATGGCCATTGCGTTGGGATCACTGTTTTTCATCGCAATTCAATACGCTGCAGAAGCCGGTTGGTCAGCTGTAGTAAAACGTCCAATGGAAGCCATTGCTAGCTATCTTCCTTACGGAGCAGTTTTTTTAGGAATCGTAGTAACACTTTCTGCGCTTCACTTCAATCACATCTACCACTGGGCAGATCCGGAAATCCTTCATCCTACTCTTGAAAATGGTCAGCCAAACCCACACTTTGATAAAATCATTGCTGGGAAAAGTGGATTCTTAAACCCAGTATTTTACATCATTCGTACTGTTGTTTACTTACTTGGTTGGGTCCTCTTTCTTCGTGCTTTCATGAAGCGTTCTGAAATAGAAGCTAAAGGATTAGACGTAACGAACTGGAAACGCAGTCAAAGTCTTGCTGCATGGTTCCTTGTGTTTTTCGCAGTAACATCCTCCACATCTGCTTGGGATTGGATCATGTCTATTGACACACACTGGTTCAGTACACTCTTTGGATGGTATACGTTTGCTGGTTTCTTTGTGAGTGCTTTGACCATGATCACCCTTGTTGTACTTTATTTAAAAGGACAAGGATTGCTCCCCGAAGTGACAGACAACCATATTCATGACCTTGGTAAATTCATGTTTGCGTTTTCAATTTTCTGGACGTATTTGTGGACATCTCAGTTTATGCTGATTTGGTATTCCAACATTCCAGAGGAAGTCACCTATTACATGGATCGTTTCGCTAATTACAAATTCCTTTTTCTATTGAATTTGTTCCTCAATTTCTTCTTCCCATTCCTAGTATTGATGAAGCGTGGATCAAAAAGAAATTACAACCTTCTTTTCTTTGTAGGTATTGTAATACTCTTTGGACACTGGAGTGATAACTTTGTCATGATCATGCCGGGTACAATGAAAGAACATTGGCATATGGGCTGGGTAGAAATCGGAACAATGTTAGGCTTCCTTGGTTTATTTGGATACGTAGTGCTTAGTAAACTTGCAAGCCGCCCTGTTTCCAACCCTACACACGTTTTCTATCAGGAAAGTGTTCATCATCATATTTAATTCGAATCCCTTCATCAGAAAATCATCCATATGACACTTATTGTTCTGGCTGTAATTGTACTGTTCGTGATCGCCGCAAGTCGGGTGATGTCCATCTACAATCTTTCTGCTGAGCTGCGAGGCGGCCGCAAAGATGATGTGATCTCCGAAGCAGAAGGGCGAAACCAAGCAACACTTTGGGTGTTGTTTTTAATAGCATTCTTAGGTTTCTGTGGGTGGATGTTTTTTTCATACAAAGACAAACTTCTTCCTGAAGCTGCTTCTGCGCATGGACCAGCTATTGATAACCTTTTTAATATTACGACTGCAGTAATCACATTCGTATTTGTACTTACGCACATTATTCTGGTTTATCAGATATACAAGAACGTAAGTCGCAAAGGTCGGCGTGCTGTATATTTTGCTCATAGTAACAAACTGGAAATGATCTGGACCATCATTCCAGCTATTGTATTGTCAGGTTTGATCGCTTATGGATTAACGGTTTGGAACGATGTTATTTACCCAGGATCGAAAGATGCAATGGTTGTTGAATTATATGCCAAACAATTTGACTGGACCGCGCGTTATTCAGGAAAAGACAATACGTTGGGAAAATCTGATTTCCGAAAAATTGCTGATGGCAATGAC
>CALQRR010000055.1 GCA_943333015.1 Chitinophaga pinensis
GCTGTCAACGCCTCCTTTCCGACGGAGGTAGATGTAATTCAGATAATCCCATTCCCCGCAATTTTCACCGGTCGGACATTTGAACGAAAGTTTCAAGATCACTTTGTGAATACCTGTTCCTGCGGAAGGAAAAACGGCCCAATTGGGATACGCGGTATAACCGGCACCTGGATTGGTCCGAATGAGCTGATCCGTGTGTGTTTTAATTGAAATTGTATCGCCCGGCGCTGCTTGAGTGTTTATAAAAAGCAACAGAAACAGGAATGTAAAAACTCGGGACATGATTGGGTTTTGTTTGTTGAACAAGAATACGACAATGTTTAAAATATCGGATTGTTTTAACCAGTTCCAATTAAGCTCCTTGCGTCAAACGAAACAAATGATTCTTTACTTTTAACCCGTGAAAATTTTGGCACTTTTTCTCTCCTTTTATTTCTTTGCCGGAAGTCTTATGCCCGGCTCCGATTGGGATGAATTGCCAAAACTCGCGGACCTTATCGAACACTATCATCATCATGAAGTGTCTTCCCACGGGAAAATTACGTTTGCCGATTTTATCTACCTGCACTATTCATCCGAGTCGTCTCATCCCCAAGAAGACGGCTGCTCATTGCCTTTTCAGCACCCATACGCTTGCGCATTTCTAGCAGTGATTCCGCAGTTCGACTTTCGCATTGCACCTATTGTGCATTTTCCTGATCAGCCTGTTCTCCACGTCACCAAAGAGACTCGCGATCACGTCTCAGCCGTTTTTCAACCGCCCCAACTAGGCTGATTCGGACTGGCCATTGCCATCATCACACGTTAACGTGATGAATCCCCGTTTTTCGAATCGACTCTTGCGCCGATCCATTAATTCAGAAGCAGAGGGTTTTTAACCTATTGAATTCCATCTTTTTATATTTAGAGGAATGCTAAATAAAATCATTCATTTTTCCGTCAACAACAAGCTGATCATCGGCCTTTTTATCATTGGTCTGATTGGCTATGGAAGTTACGAGTTTACCCGACTTCCTATCGATGCCGTCCCCGACATCACCAACAACCAAGTTCAGGTTATCACTGTTGCTCCTTCTCTTGGTGCTACCGACATTGAACGACTTGTTACTTTTCCCATCGAACTGGCCAACAGCAACATTGCCGGATTGCATGAGATCAGAAGCTTTTCCAGATTCGGACTTTCTCTAGTCACCATTGTTTTCGATGACGATGTGGATGTGTATTGGGCCCGACAGCAAGTTGCTGAACGTTTGGATCAAGTTAAGTCAGAAATCCCCCAAGGCGTTGGTTCCATTTCACTCGGACCTGTTACTACCGGATTGGGAGAAATTTATCAGTACGTTGTCCGGCCCAAGCCCGGATATGAAAAGAAATACTCCTCCATGGAACTGCGCACCATTCAGGATTGGATCGTGCGCCGGCAATTGTTAGGTGTAAAAGGCGTGGCCGACGTCAGTAGTTTTGGTGGTCACCTCAAACAGTATGAGATTGCCGTTGAATCCAATAAACTCAAAGCCAACAACATTACCATTAACGATGTGTTTGCCGCACTCGAAAGCAACAACCAAAATACGGGTGGTGCCTACATCGAAAAAGGACCAACGGTGCTCTACATTCGGAGTGAAGGTCTTGTTGGGGATCTCAAGGACATTGAAAATACATTCATCCGCAATACCGCAAACGGCACACCTGTTCTTATCCGGGACATTGCTGAAGTACGTTTAGGAAGTGCCACCCGGTATGGTGCCATGTGTTACAACGATCAAGGGGAAGTGGCTGGAGCCATCGTGATGATGCTCAAAGGTGCAAACAGCAATGAGGTCATTCATGATATCAAGGAACGTGTTGCACAAATTCAGAAATCATTACCTGAAGGCGTTCTTATCGAGCCTTTTCTGGACCGCACCAAAATGGTCAACAATGCCATCGGGACTGTTAAAACGAACCTCATGGAAGGTGCGCTCATCATTCTTGGAGTACTTATTTTATTCCTAGGAAACTTTCGGGCAGGACTTATTGTCGCATCGGTGATTCCATTGGCCATGTTGTTTACCGTTATCATGATGAACATTTTTGGTATTAGCGGAAACCTGATGTGTTTTGGAGCCCTTGATTTTGGATTGATAGTCGAGGGAGCCGTTTTTGTGGTTGAGGCCTCAATGCACCAGCTATCCCATAGCAATCGAATACCGTCACTTCAACGAATAACGAAAGAAACGATGGATGGCGAAGTGAAATCAGCAGCCACTCGCATAATGAAAAGTGCCGTTTTCGGACAAATTATCATTCTTGTTGTGTATTTGCCAATTCTCAGTTTGCAAGGTATTGAAGGGAAAATGTTCAGGCCCATGGCTCAAACAGTGGCCTTCGCGCTAACAGGTGCATTTCTGCTCTCGCTTACCTATGTTCCCATGATGACGGCATTGGTTCTGAGTAAAAAAGTATCACATAAAAAAACGGTGTCCGATCGTATGATGGGATTCCTGGAGCGCATCTACCAACGCTACCTAATCCGTATTCTACAATTCCCGAAGACTCTAATCGGTAGTGTTTTGATTTTATTTTCTGTAGCACTTCTTTTACTCAATTCAATGGGCGGTGAATTCATACCGGCTTTGGAAGAAGGCGATTTTGCTGTTGAAACACGTGTGCTCACCGGAAGTAATCTCAACACCACCATCGCCAGTACACAAAAGGCTGCGGGCATTTTGAAAAACCGTTTCCCGGAGGTGATCAAGGTGGTGACCAAAATCGGTAGTGGCGAAATACCCACCGATCCAATGCCCATGGAAGCTGCCGACATGATGGTCATTCTTAAGGATCGCAGCGAGTGGACTTCAGCGACTTCGTTTGATGAACTGGCCGAAAAAATGACCGCCGCTGTTGCCGAAGTGCCGGGTATCACCGTTAGTTTTCAATATCCGGTTCAAATGCGTTTTAACGAATTAATGACCGGCGCCAAACAAGATGTGGTATGCAAAATATTTGGTGAAAACTTAGATACTCTCGCGTCCTATGCCGCCCGCTTGGGCGAGCTTTCTGGCTCTGTTCAGGGGGCTCAAAATATTTATGTTGAACCGGTTACCGGCATGCCACAAATCGTTATTGAGTATAAACGGGCCGCCATTGCTCAGTTTGGACTATCCGTGAGCGATATCAACAAGGTCGTAAATATTGGACTTGCAGGGCAAAGCACAGGTTTCGTATATGAAGGGGAGAAACGATTTGATCTCGTGGTTCGACTCGATGGAAGGCAACGCGAGAACATCGAAGATATTCGCAACCTACTCATTCCAACACCGGGTGGGCAGCAGGTACCCTTGTCGCAACTGGCGGATGTGATGTTGAAAGATGGTCCAAACCAAATTCAACGGGAAGATGCCAAACGCAGGATTATCGTCGGATTTAATGTGCGAGGTCGTGATGTACAATCGATTGTAACAGAGCTGCAGCAAAAAGTTGGCACCTCCATCAAACTTCCGGCGGGCTACTTTATCACCTATGGTGGAGCCTTCGAAAACCTCAATGCGGCAAAAGCGCGATTGAGCATTACGGTTCCCATCTCGCTACTGTTGATTTTCTTGCTGCTGTATTTCTCCTTCAGCTCCATCCGTCAGGGATTACTCATCTATTCTGCCATTCCGCTTTCTGCAATCGGTGGAATATTTGCCCTTTCGCTGCGCGGAATGCCTTTTAGTATCTCCGCCGGTGTTGGTTTTATTGCCTTGTTCGGAGTCGCTGTCCTCAACGGTATCGTGCTTGTGGCTGAATTCAACCGACTAAAAGCGGAAGGATGGACGGATCTAAAAAAGATTGTAGTTATGGGAACCAAGATCCGGTTACGCCCCGTGCTTATGACGGCCTTTGTCGCCTCGCTCGGATTTCTTCCAATGGCGCTAAGCACTGGTGCCGGAGCCGAAGTGCAGCGGCCATTAGCTACCGTGGTTATTGGAGGATTGCTCATTGCCACCCTATTGACCTTGTTCGTGTTGCCCCTCTTATATATCCTGTTTGAAGCAAAAGCAGAGAAGAAAAAGGCAAAAAAATCAGCCAGCTCGATGGGAGTTATTCTGGTGTTGCTTTTGGCTGGATCAGTCAATCCACTGCTGGCACAGACTCCTATTTCTGTGCAGTCAGCTATTGACACGGCCATGGCCAACAACCTGCGTGTGAAGCAGCAGAAACTTGTTGCAGAATACCACAAACAACTCGAAAAAACAGGATGGGATATTCCACAAACCCTGATCAATGCGGAATACGGACAAATCAACAGCCGATATCTTGACAATCGTTTTGGTGCGAATCAGGCGTTTAGTTTCCCCACCGTTTACATGCGACTCAAAACGAAACTCACCGAAGAATCTAAGAGCAGTGTTTTGCAGGTGGACGTGGAAAAATCGGAATTGAAAAAAGCAGTCACCCAAACCTTTTACACGTTGCTGTACCTTGAGCAGAAACGGCTTTTGTTGCAGCGCATCGATAGTCTGTATGGAGGTTTCCTGCAAAAAGCGGAATTGCGTTTCTCTAGTGGTGAGAGCAATGTATTGGAAACGGCATCTGCAACCATGCAACGTGGGCAGATTGGTGTTCAAATGCAACGCTTGGCAACCGAGGTCGCACGGATTCAATCCGAATTTCAGTTACTGTTAAATTCCTCCACGGTGTTTGTGCCTTCGGCTGAAAGCTTCAAAATGACCGGGATAGATGTTTCCACTCCGGCAAATCCCCAGCACCCACGTTTACAGTTGCTGGAACAGGATAAACGGATATCGCTGGCCAATTACAAACTGGAACGTTCGCAATTACTCCCATCCTTGTCATTGGCCTACAACAACATGACCATGTATGGTTCTGGTTCCGATAATAAGTCATACACCTATGGAACCCGTTTTCAATCGGGGCAACTCGGCATTGGTATTCCGCTGTTTTCAGGTTCCGTTCGTGCGCGTATTAAAGGTGCCGCTATTCAGAAATCAATCGCGGAAACGGCTTTTTTAGTTGGACAGCAAACGATTCGTTCAGAATACCAAAATGCGTTGTCTGGTTATCAGAACCTACTCCTGACTTCCAGCTACTATGAGCAAACAGGATTGAAAAATGCACGGCTCATAATCGCCACAGCTAACAATCAATTTTCCAACGGAGACATCAATTACCTCGACTGGGTTATGTTAACCAATCAGGCCGTCACCATTGAAAATGAATACCTCGATGTCGTCCACAACCTCAATACGGTTGTTATTCAACTCCAATATTTAAATGCTAACTGACCATGATCAAACTTCATAATATTGCTTTTTTGCTCTTGCTTGCCGCATGTAGTTCCGCCCCTGGAGAAAAGGCTCCTGCGGAGACGGCCACATCGGCACAAACCGTTAAACTCACTGCCGCACAGGCAAAAAATGCTGCTATCGTAACCGGAAAGGTGCAGCAGAAAATGATTTCCCGCATTCTGCATGTGAATGGAAAAATTGACGTGCCACCTCAAAACATGGTTTCGGTCAGTGTGCCTTTAGGTGGATTTCTGAAATCAACGCAATTGATGGCTGGAATGCATGTCCGCAAGGGCGAAGTCATTGCCACCATGGAAGATCAGCAATACATTCAGCTGCAACAGGATTATCTGATTGCTCAGGCCAAACTCACCTACGTTGAAAAGGAATTTGAGCGTCAGCGGGAACTCAATCTGAGCAAAGCGACCAGCGACAAAATTTTTCAGCAGACCGAATCGGATTTCATCACCCAAAAAGTCATGGTGAAATCGCTGTCGGAGAAGTTAAAGCTGATCAGTATTGATCCAGCTCGGTTGACAGAAAACACCATCTCGAAAAGCATCAGTATTTACTCTCCAATCGATGGCTATGTTACTCATGTGAATGTAAACATTGGAAAATACACCCAGCCCAGTGAAGTGCTTTTTGAGCTAGTAAACCCTGCCGATATTCATCTGGCATTGAATGTTTTTGAGAAGGATCTTGATGATATTTATATCGGCCAAAAATTGGTGGCATTCAACAATAGAAATCCCGAGGACAAACACCTGTGTGAAATCATCCTGATCGGTAAAAACTTATCTGCCGATCGTAACGCGGAGGTTCATTGTCATTTCGAAAAATACGATGAACGCTTAATCCCGGGCATGTATATGAATGCCGAGATCGATTTAAAAAACAGTCCTTCCGACGTCCTACCCGAAGATGCCATTGTCATGTTCGAAGGGCATCAGTATGTATTCATTGAGCAAGCTCCCAATGCATATGTTATGCAGGAAGTTACATCTGGAAGTACGGAACTTGGATTTACGCAGATTCTGGAAGGTCTTTCCGAAATTGGAAACAAACCGGTTGTTTTAAAAGGAGCGTATACGTTACTGATGCAACTCAAGAATACCTCCGAGGAATAATTGCCTGACGGAGTTGCTTGTCTACCTGTAATTTAGAACTGCAGGTAGACGGGCAGCACCTGTCCTGCCTGATTGAAATACGAAATGAGCAACAGAATCAGTGTTAAAAGCACCGCCTTCATGCTCCAGTGCAAACTACTGCTTTGAGTTATAATCCAATCGTTGAGCTTCATTGGCAATGCATGCAGTAAGAATGCTCCTGCCAGAAGGCCAATGTATAGCGGATAAGCAGCTGTAAAAAGTGGAAGTGTTTGCAAATCAAACCCAAATCGAATGCGCGAAAACATCCAACCGGCAAGTTCAAACGATTCGGCTTTAAAGAAGATCCACAGCGCACAAACGAGGTGAAACGTGAGCAAGACTTTAATGCCGTTCAGGAACCAATGATTTGTTTCTTTCATTTTCAAGAGATCTTTCCAGCCTTTTTCTATCGCCAGTAAAAGTCCGTGCGCAGCTCCCCACAGCATAAAGTTCCAACTCGCACCATGCCACAGGCCTCCTAAAACCATTGTGATAAAAAGGTTGATATACGTCCTCACTGGACCTTTCCGGTTTCCTCCCATCGAAATGTAGAGGTAGTCGCGCAACCAGCTTGACAGGGAAATATGCCAGCGTCGCCAGAACTCGGTGATGGATTTACTTTGATACGGTGCACTAAAGTTGATATTGACATCAATCCCCATCCATTTGGCAATTCCAATGGCAATGTCAGAATACCCACTGAAGTCGCAGTAAATCACCATGGCATAACCATAAACAGCAAAAAGGCATTCCACCCCGGTATAGCGCAATGGATCGTCGAATACCATGTTCACTAAATGTGTGCTCAGATAATCAGAGATCACCACTTTCTTAATAAGACCGGATGCGATCAGGAAAAAGCCTTTCGATACATCTGCTTTACTGAGCCAAACGGGCTTTCGGATCTGAGGAATGAAATCAGCGGCACGCACTATGGGCCCCATCATCAGCTTAGGGAAAAACGAAAGAAAAAAGACATAATCCATGAAGCGCTTTACAGGTTTGAACGAACGCCGGTATATATCAATGGTATAGCTGATGTTTTCAAAAGTGTAAAAGGAAATCCCTACGGGTAATAGCAGCTGGAGCGGTTTGATTTGCTGCTTCTGAATATCATTTACAATCTCAATAAAGAAATCAGTGTATTTGAAAAAAGCCAGCAAACCCAGATTGATAACCAAGCTAAATATCAGCAAGAGTTTTCGTTTTGTCCTCTTTCGGTTACGGTAGATGAGATTGCTTAGGTTGAAATCTACGACTGCCGCCAATAGCACTAGTCCCACATACCATCCACAAGCTTTGTAAAAGAAATACAAGGAGAATAGGGAAACGAAGACAATCCGTGCGTTAGCCCGGTTACGAAGTAAGAGATAACCGCAAAAAAACAGACACAGGAAATACAGGAAGAAGCTACTGTTAAACAACAGCGGATCATCCGGATGATAGATAAGTTGTGATTGGAGTAATTGAAAATCAATCATATCAATGACTCACCGGATTGATTTCCTGGTCCAATGCTTTCATGAGCAATGTTCCCTGAATGGAATAGCCTTTTCGACTGAAATGGATCCTGCGTTTATCGGTCAATCCTTGAGCGGCCCAACAACTCATGGCGTTGTATCCGCCCATGACAGTATAAAAATCCCAATATGCAGCCGAGTGAAGTTCCGCTTGTCGTTTCAAAATTTCACAGACAATCGGGATGTTTTTATTCTCGATATACTGATAGGCTCTCCGTTTTTTCTTCGAACTAGCCCTGATTTGTTGCCCAATACCAGGAGGGCTGGTTAGTAAAATGGAGGCTTCGGGCAATGTCTTCTGAATACTCGTTAAAAAAGAATCCACCCGTGATTCGAATACTTCAGGATTGAAATCACCGGTATTATACGCCTCGTTTGTCCCAAGAGAGATAATTATCAATTGTGCTCCTAATTCTCCTAATTGCTGCTGGAAAAGTACACTTCTCAAATAATGCTGGTATTCAGCACCGTTTACCCC
>CALQRR010000056.1 GCA_943333015.1 Chitinophaga pinensis
GTTGCCGCCACTGCAACAAAGCACAGAATGGACATTAAGATAAGTAACCGTTTCTTCAAAATATTGGATCATTGAATTCTACAGGAATATGCAGAACACAGAATGCTAAACGAAGTTCATTCAGAAGATAAATAACTGAAGATTAATCGTAAATGTTTGCGGCTTTAACTAATTGCTGGTGATTGAGTATCGAGATGCGTTTCCCGTTAAGACCGATTACCTGATCATTTTTCAACTCACTCAATAGGCGAATAGCTGTTTCTGTGGCCGTTCCAACGATGTTAGCAATATCTTCCCGACTGAGCGTCACGCTGATAGTAACACCGTCCTGATCTAAGCCATAAGTTTGCTGCAAATAGAGTAAGGCCTCAGCAACACGCTCCCGGACAGGCTTCTGAGCAATATCGGTAATCCGGTGCTCGGCATGTTTGAGATCTTCCGAAAGCAGCTTCATAAGTTGCATCGAAAGTATGCCGTTTCCATCCAGTAATTTCAAAAATGCGGATTGTGGAATAAAACAAATCCGGCATTCATCAAGCGCTTCAGCACTAGAAGAATATTTATCTCCGCTGAGCAATGCTCTGTAACCCAATATATCCCCTCCGCGTGCAAGTCGGACGATTTGCTCTTTGCCCTCATCTCCTACCCGGAAGATTTTGATTTTCCCCTCATTCACACAAAAAAGCCCGTGCGGATAAGCTCCCGAATTGAAGATTACTTGACCTTTTTTGTAGGTATTGCAGCCTTTACTTTCGCTTAGAAAATCAAGATCATGACCATGCATATCACAGAAAACAGAACGTGTTCTGTTTGCACAATGCTCACAATCAGGCTGATCATTCTTTCGCAACATGAGAATATATTGAATGTGTAAATATAGTATTCGAACTAATACTATTCAACTCAAAAAGTACGAAAAAAAATATTTCTCTGCGAAAGGGTTTACAAACAACTAGCGACTGTTAAAAAAACAGTGATCAATCGCTCCTATCTGCAGAGCGGTCAGCTTACCTTCGCATCGAAATGCACTCTTTGGCATTCGAGATTTTATATGCTTCGTACACACACCTGCGGTCAACTCCGCACTTCCGATATCGGAATATCTGTTGAACTTTGTGGCTGGGTAGCCAAATCACGCGATCTGGGCGGCATGACCTTTATTGATCTGCGCGATCGATTTGGGATCACGCAACTTGTTTACAATATGGACGATGAAGCGGCGCTTTGCGAACGGGCACGTCGTCTGGGGAGAGAGTTTGTGCTCCGTGTAAAAGGAGAAGTGCGAGAACGCTCAAGTAAAAACGCACAGCTAGCAACTGGAGATATAGAAATCCGGGTAATGGAATTCGAGATTCTGAATGTTTCTAAAACGCCTCCGTTCACCATTGATGACGATACCGATGGCGGAGATGATTTACGCATGAAATACCGGTATCTCGATTTGCGCAGAAACATCGTTCGCAAAAACCTCGAACTTCGTCATAATCTCGCCAAAGAGATTCGGGCGTTCCTAGATCAGGCGGGATTCCTGGAAGTAGAGACGCCCGTTCTTATCAAATCTACCCCCGAGGGCGCGCGCGATTTTATTGTTCCCTCCCGCATGAATCCGGGTGAATTTTACGCCTTGCCTCAAAGTCCGCAAACGTTTAAACAGATTCTAATGGTCGCCGGTATTGACCGCTATTACCAGATTGTAAAATGTTTTCGGGATGAGGATTTACGCGCCGACCGTCAACCGGAGTTTACGCAGATCGACTGTGAACTTTCATTTATCGAACAGGAAGATATTTTACAGATTTTCGAGGGTCTTGTCCGCTCGTTGTTTGTGAGTGTGAAGCAAGTAACGTTTGAAGATTTTCCACGGATGACGTATGCCGATGCCATGGAACACTATGGAAACGACAAGCCGGATATCCGTTTCGGCATGAAGATTTGTGACTATACTTCGGCCACCAGATCTTCTGGATTTGTGGTTTTTGATCAGGCCGAATATGTTGCCGGGATTGTTGCAGAAGGGTGTGCAGAATACAGTCGTAAGCAAATTGATGAACTCACCGATTGGGTCAAGCGGCCGCAGATTGGAGCCGGCGGCTTGATTTACATTCGTATGAACATGGACGGAAGCATAAAATCTTCCGCCGATAAATTCTTTCAGGAAGAACAACTTCGTGGATTTTGTGAGCAAGCGCAGGCAAAACCAGGTGATTTAATTCTGATTCTGGCAGGTGCAAAAACACGGATGCAAAAAGCGTTGAGTGAGCTGCGACTTGAAATGGGGAACCGCATGGGACTTCGTCCAAAAGATACATTTGCACCACTTTGGGTGGTTGATTTTCCTTTACTCGAATGGGATGAAGAGAACAGCCGTTTTCATGCCATGCACCATCCATTTACCTCACCAAAACCCGAAGATGTTGCCTTGCTGGAAACGGCTCCAGGAAGTGTCCGTGCGAATGCGTATGATCTTGTAATCAATGGCGTAGAAGTGGGTGGAGGATCTATTCGAATCTTCGACAAAGACTTGCAGAAACGCATGTTTTCGTTACTTGGATTCAGTGATGAAGATGCTCAAGCTCAGTTTGGGTTTTTAATGAATGCCTTTGAATTCGGAGCACCGCCACATGGAGGAATTGCGCTGGGTTTTGATCGGCTGTGTTCCATTTTTGGTGGAGTCGATTCGATTCGTGATTTTATCGCTTTTCCGAAAAACAATTCAGGCCGGGATATGATGATTGATTCACCGTCGCCGATTCACCAAGATCAACTTAACGAACTTCAGATTTCCATCCAAAAAAAGGCTTGATGAATTATTTCCTTCGGGCGGTTGCGCTTTCTATTTTGGGGATATTTTCTTCAACACTTCTTCAGGCACAACATAAGCACTCTGAAGCATTTGAGGAAGGGATCATTTTGGCCGATTTTCATTCCAGCATTGGCATGTACAAAAACCGGAATTTTGTCACGCAGCGTATGCCTTTATTTCTGGGTGTAGATTATGGCGTTAGTTCTGTTTTTAGCGCCGGGATTTTTGGCGGCTGGAATCAGCGCACATTTAAAGATCCCAAATTTCCGGCTTACGATGTAAATTATTACTTCTACGGGGGCCGGTTCAGTGCACACATGACCGAATATCTCCGAAAAAATACAGTTCTTAAGTTCAATCCCCGAACGGTTGATATTTATGCCACACTATGGGGAGGACGGCAACTTGCCAAACAGATTTCCTTTACTGGAGGCGGTTATTTGGATTCGGGCACAACATCCATAATTGGCGGTTTTGTAGGGGTGCGGATGTATTCCATGTACCGCATTGGCGTGCTGGTGGAGATCGGGGCCGGCCCTTATGGAATTATCAATGTTGGAATTTGCGGCAAATTCTGATGCCCTGAGCCATTGCTTTTACAGCAGGCGTTTATAGAGTGGCTTCCGGTAGGCAAACATCACATACATTGCGGGATACGAAAGCCAAGTAAGCAGGAAATTGTGCGCTTTAAATTCGATATCATCAACTACCAGCACATCGTTTCCCTGTTTCACAATCCGATGCGCGTGTTTCCAGTAGGATAAAAAGAATGGCAACTGGATCCCCAAATCGACGAAGGATTCTTCGTTTTCTGAATGCGTTTCAGTAATAATTTCGCTCCACCAAACGTGCCACCGAAAGAGCATACGTAAACGCAGTCCAACCATATCTCCTTGCTTGCAGCCATCAAACCGCACTAATTCGGATCGTGGAAAAGGAGGAGCAAGTTGGAGGAATAATGTTTTATCGAACTTTTGAAAAACTTCTGCCGGAGTTCTATTTGAAATGCGCGTTTGAAGAAGTAACCGCATGATTTAAAGCACTTCCAGCGATTTACGTACATCTTCCATAAGCCACATAGGTGTGGATGTTGCTCCGCAAATACCAACCGTGTTTCCTGATTGGAACCAAGAAGGATTCAGCTCGTCCAACCGACTGATGAAATATGTCTCCGGATTTTGCTCTTTACATACATTGAACAGAACCATGGCATTGGACGATTTCGTGCCACCCACAAAAAGGATTTTATCGTACTGACGAGCAAAAGAGCGTAATTCAGAATCGCGGTCACTTACCTGACTGCAAATGGTATCGTGAGCGTTTACTTTTATCCCTCTGGCTTCAAACGCTTCTCGGGTTTCCCGGAATTTTTGTTTGCTCTTGGTGGTTTGTGTGTAAAGCGTAATCTCTTCAGGAAGTGCTTGTCCATCGAGTTCAGATATATCCGAAAAAACAACACCTTCATTGTTGATTTGCCCCATTAGCCCGGTGACTTCTGCGTGACCTTTTTTCCCCATTAGAAAAATCGTCTCTTTCTTATCGAATGAACCGCGTATACGGTTTTGAAGTTTAAGGACAACAGGACACGTTGCATCGATCAGGGTAATATTATTATCGATAGCAGTTTTATAGGTGGAGGGTGGTTCTCCATGTGCGCGTATGAGGACACGCTCGTTCTTCAATTCAGCAAAGGCGGTGTAATCAATGATGCGAAGTCCTTTGGCTTTGAGTCTGTTTACTTCCTCATCGTTGTGAACAATATCGCCCAGACAATAGAGATAGCCAAATTCCTCCAAAACGTCTTGCGCCATCTCGATGGCATATACGACACCAAAACAGAAACCGGAATTTGAATCAATGGAAACCTGCAGGTTCAGCAATGGCATGATTAAAACGATTTTCTATGTAATTCAAAAAGCGGGTGAAATGTTTACAGAAGATTTAAAGAATGTCGCACATAAGAGCTAAGAATCAACGAATATTTGCGTGCATTGGGAATGCGAATACGTTCTTCTAGAACTCTAGCTGGGGAGGCATTGATAATTTTCTGTAACAAGGCTAAATAGTAGACATAGGCCACATACACACCAAATCGGGATCCTTTGGGGAGTTTTTTTATGCCTGCAAAACCATCTTTAAAATCCTTCAGAATATCAGACTCAATGGCGCGTTTACTTTCCTCATTAAACTCTTGAATATTCAAATGAGGGAAATAAATACGCCCCAACGTGAAGTAATCATTTTTCAGATCCCGCAAAAAGTTAATCTTTTGAAATGCGGAACCTAAGCGCATTGCTGGCTGTTTCAAATGCTGATATTTCGGATCATCGCCTTCGCAAAAAACGCGCAGACACATTAAACCGACAACTTCTGCAGATCCCAGAATATAGGTTTCGTATGCTTGTTGATCATACTCTCTATCAGAAAGATCCATTTCCATGCTGTGCAGAAATGTCTCAATGAGCTCGTCTTCAATCCGGTAAGTTGTAACGACTTGCTGAAAACTATGAAGGATTGGATTCAGACTAACGCCACGTTTAATTGCTAGAAACGTATCGCGTTTAAATTCAGCAAGTAGTTCCGCAGCGTCGTCCCTGTTAAAGCTGTCCACAATTTCATCTGCAAAACGAACAAATGCATAAACTGCATAGATCGGATCATGGAAGCGCGACGATAACGAACGAATCCCCAACGTAAAAGATGTACTGTATCTATTCGTGGTCAATCGGCTACATTGCAGACTTACATTGTTGTAAACATCCATATTAACGACAGGGAAACGAGCTGCAATTTAAAAAAATATTAGCCTTATTTTACTTTCCGTATCCTTTCAACATGGACATCAACTGACGGCGAGCCAAGAAAATTCGGCTTTTCACTGTTCCAATCGGAAGGTCCAGATAATCGGCAATCTCCTTGTATTTGTATCCGTCAAAATACATGGTAAATGGTACGCGGTACTCATCCTGAAGCAACTCGATTTTCTTCAAAATTTCGCGCTCGGAATATTTTGATTCCGGTGCAAAACTCTGAGATTGTTGCGGAATATTGAGATAATATAGGTCTTTTGTTGAATCAACAATGGTGTTGGTCTTCACCGAGCGACGGTAGTTGTTGATAAAGATGTTCTTCATTATCGTGTACAACCATGCCTTCAGGTTCGTGTTCTCTGCAAAACGGTGGCTGTTGCTAATTGCTTTAAGCAATGTCTCCTGCAAAAGATCCTTCGCTTCTTCATCATTAGATGTGAGATTCAGAGCAAAATACTTGAGCGGTTTGCTGAGGCTGATCACTTCGGAATTAAAATCTATTGCTGACATCGGATGCTTTTGTTTAATGTTAGGGCAAATGTATTAAACATTTTTTGTTTAACAAGCACCACTCAATCATTAAACAAAATATTGATGTACCAACATGTATTAATTCCGGTGAATTTACCGATATAGTATTGTTTATCAGGACATTAATTAAATGCCAAAAAGAGTTAAACAAATGCTATTCACTGAAACAACATCCCTAAAATGTTGAAATCAGGCAAGAATCCCAGCTATTTTGCGGGAATCAGCATTCGCATCCTTAAACAAATCAGAGTGCTTTCTGATCGGCAATCTGAATGAGATCCGAAACAGATGCAAGCGGTGTGACGTTCTTCCATTTCGGCACTATGCTTTGAACTTGCTGTCCAGCAATAAGAATTTGGGTGTCGTCTAAGGAAGCAGAGGCCGTATCGAGGTATTTGTAAATGGTATCGAGCGAATAGGCCGCAGTGAAAAACGTTAAGATATATTTGGGATGATACTGTTTACAATACTGAATAACATCCGAAAGCGGAACGGTTTGTCCTAAATAAATAACCCGTTTTCCACGAACTTTTAAAATATACTTGGCAAAGAGAAGCCCAATTTCATGAAGCTCACCATCGGGTAAATACAATAGGTATTCATCTGCTTGTGGACTAACACTTCCCGAAAAACCATCAACGGCAACCAGTATTTTTTTTCGTATCAGATTGGTAATAAAATGCTCTTGGAAGATATTGGACTCTCCTGTGCGCCACATAACCCCAACTTTCTGTAAAAACGGGATCAATATATGAAGCATCGTTTGCTCAAAGCCGTATTTAAGAGAACTCGTACTAATGACTTTCTCAAAGCGATTATCGTCTAATTCCAGCATGGCGATGACCAAGCTGTCGGTTTGAGCTTCAAAAAACTGATCAACCGTATCGGGTTGATGAACCATCTGCAGAATGCGGGCAAAAATTTCCTCCTGATTAAGTTTAACCAGATGCGAAATTTTCCCCCCATGACGAATCAACAGGGATATATTCAACAGTACTTTCAACTCCTGATCGTTGTATAATCGGATGTTGCTCTCGGTACGATCCGGATTCAGTAAATTGTAGCGCTGCTCCCATATACGAATAGTATGAGCCTTAATACCTGAAAGTCGCTCCAGATCTTTGATCGTGTATTTGGACGTCATTGAATGCATCTTCTGATCTTTTCCGCTATCGCTCATACCTGATAATTGACGCGGAATGAGAGTTCACATTCCTGAAAACAGCATCTTGAATAATTTGTTTAAGTAACGACTGTTTTCTTTACTAAAGAACTCCTTTTTACCCAAAATAATTGGACGTAATTCCTAACATTCATTGCCCTGTTGGTTTCGGCTGACCTTGTGCGTATAGACGTGCAATGTATTTTCCAAGAATATCGAATTCAAGATTAACACCATCTCCTTGCTGTAAGCGATGGAAATTGGTATGCTCCCATGTGAATGGAATAATGGCTACTTCAAAAGAATCGTCTGTACTGTTAATGACAGTAAGACTAACGCCATTTACACATACAGAACCTTTCTCCACTGTAATAAAACCAGGAGCGGATTTATACGTAAATCTCAACCGCCAACTTCCGTTCTCATCAGCAACGGAACTCAAATGAGCAGTTGTGTCGACGTGCCCTTGCACCAAATGACCATCGAGACGGCCGTTCCATTGAAGACAACGTTCAAGGTTGACCAGGTCTCCCTTTTCCCACTTTGCCAGATTGGTTTTCAGGAGTGTTTCATGAACTGCAGTGACCCAATAGGCTTCTCCCTCGATCTGAGTAACCGTGAGGCAAACGCCGTTGTGGGAAACACTTTGGTCAACCTTTAATTCGTCTGTAAATGGACATTTCAATAAAAAAGAGGCATTCCCTCCTTCATTCCTGCGCTCCAGAATCTCTCCCAGCGCCTCCACAATACCAGTAAACATATTAGTTTCCACTTTTTGATGATGATCCAATGAGTTGAATAGTTCCTTTCAATGTCCGCGTTACGATTCCATCCAGCCGGATTTCATTAACATCACATATATAATAGTAGACGCCATCCGGAACGAGATTCCCCGAAGAAACATCTGTTCCATTCCAAAGTATATCCGGATCGTTGGTCGAAAAAAGTTCTTGTCCCCAGCGATTGAACACCTTAAAACCGACAGATTCAATAAATGCATACGGGTATGGACTGAAAACATCATTCAGCCCGTCGTTGTTGGGCGAAAAGGTATTCGGCAA
>CALQRR010000057.1 GCA_943333015.1 Chitinophaga pinensis
AATACATCTTCAAGCAATTAACCGTTTCTCTGTTGAAATCTTTCCGATCAAACACTTCGAAAGCCCAAGTGCTTTATGAACCTTGTAGCCGTATCTGGTTGTCTGATGCATATCGACAGAATGTCAGCAATACGGCGCTGGCACAATTGCTGAAAACACCCTGAAAATTTTTGTTTCTTTACACATTCAAATCTCTTATGTTCTATAACGACGAGTTCAGAAAATACGCTGTCAAACACCGCGGCATCTCTTCCAGTTCACTGGATAGCTATACGTCCATCACCGCCGATTACATTTCGCCTACGATCATTGAAGAACGTCAGCTAAATGTTGCGCAAATGGACGTTTTTTCTCGATTGATGATGGACCGTATCATCTTTTTGGGAGTTGGCATCAATGATTATGTAGCCAACATTGTCCAAGCTCAACTGCTCTTTTTGGAGAGTGTTGATGCAAAAAAAGACATTCAGATATATATGAATACTCCAGGTGGTTCGGTGTATGCCGGATTGGGAATTTACGATACGATGCAGATTATTGCACCGGACGTAGCGACTATTTGCACTGGAATGGCTGCTTCTATGGGAGCTGTATTGCTTTGTGCCGGCGAAAAAGGAAAGCGCACCGCCTTGAAACATGCCCGTGTGATGATCCATCAGCCGATGGGTGGTGCTCAAGGTCAGGCGTCAGATATTGAAATCACCGCGCGTGAGATTCAGAAATTGAAGAAAGAATTGTATGACATCATTGCAGGTCACTCCGGACAGACGTATGATAAAGTGGAGAAAGACAGTGATCGTGATTATTGGATGACTGCAGAAGAAGCAAAAGAATACGGCATGATCGACGAGATCCTGACGCGCAAAAAGTAAACAGAACCAGATTGATGGAACGGATTAAGGAGAAATGTTCATTCTGTGGACGCAGTAAAAAGGAAACAGCCATTCTGATAGCCGGAATTGATGCATTCATCTGTGATGTGTGTGTGACACAGGCGTATCAAATTGTTACCGAAGAACTTGCCGAACGCAAGGGCGGTACTGTTAAACAGGAACTCAACCTGCTGAAGCCTTCCGAGATCAAACTCCATTTGGACGAATACGTTATTGGTCAGGATGAAGCTAAAAAGGTGCTGTGTGTAGCGGTTTACAATCACTACAAACGTTTGTCGCAGAAGAATTTCAAGATTGACGAAGATACCGAGATTGAAAAATCGAACATCATCTTGGTGGGAGAAACTGGAACTGGCAAAACCTTGCTGGCCCGCACTATTTCCCGCATTTTAAATGTTCCATTTTGTATTGCAGATGCAACAGTATTAACCGAAGCCGGGTATGTGGGCGAGGATGTGGAAAGCATTCTGGCCCGCCTGCTTCAGGCTGCTGACTACAACGTGGAAGCTGCCCAGCGCGGAATTGTTTTCATTGATGAAGTCGATAAAATTGCGCGCAAAAGCGATAATCCATCTATTACCCGTGATGTTTCAGGTGAAGGCGTGCAGCAAGGATTGCTGAAATTACTCGAAGGCTCTGTGGTGAATGTTCCACCTCAAGGCGGCCGGAAACATCCGGAACAGAAAATGGTTGCCATCGACACCCGCAACATCCTCTTTATTTGTGGTGGTGCGTTTGATGGAATCGATAAAAAAATTGCACGACGGATTCAAAGCCAAACCATCGGCTATACAACCAGTAAGGAAACAGAAGTCATTGACAAGGAAAATCTGCTCAAGTATATCAATCCGCAGGATCTGAAAAGTTTCGGACTCATTCCCGAATTGATTGGCCGTTTGCCAGTGCTCACTCATCTGGATCCATTGGATGCCGATGCATTGAAACGCATTCTGACTGAGCCTAAAAATGCGTTGATCAAGCAGTACAAGAAATTGTTCAGCATCGACAATGTGGACATCGAATTTGATGAAGCCGTTCTGGATTTTATTGTGGAACGCGCCAACGAATTCAAACTGGGAGCACGTGGATTACGTTCGATTTGTGAAGGTATTATGACCGACTTGATGTTCGATTTGCCTTCTGATCCGAGTGTGAAAAAGTACAAGGTGACGTTTGAATACGCGAAAGCCCGTTTGGATAAGCTAAAACTCAATCACCTCAAAGCGGCGTAATCTTATTTACCGCAATTACAGCCCGGAGAAATAAGGACTTCTGTTTGAGGTAATTGCTCCAAAACATCTTCCCGTTCCGACTCTGTGAGCAGTATAGCGCGCATGTCGAGGTATTTTAGCTTGGATAACTTCTGAATATTTTCGGGCAGAAGGGTGATTTCATTGCCCCATATCTGCAGAAACTCCAGGTTGCTAAGATTGCCAATTTCGAAAGGAAGCGCCTGTATTTGATTTTTTCCTAAATCGAGATATTTCAGGTTTGTCAATGTGCCGATTTCTTTTCCGATTACCTGTATCTGATTGCGCCCCAATCGTAATATTTCCAGTTGATTGAGCTTCCCGATATCGGCTGGAATGCGGCTTATTTTGTTGGAGGTGAGATCTAGCTCTTTCAAATTTTTAAACTGCATGACTTCGGGGGGAACCTCTTTCAATCCTTTTCTGCGCAATTTCAACCGGGTAACAGAATCGGGTTGCATCATTGCTGCTTTGATAGATGTATACACCTTTCCCTTGATGGTATAATCGGGCTGCGCCTGAAGCAACCCAGCGAAGAACAAAAGCGAAAGAAGAATTAAAACGTTACGATTCATACAGAAAGATACTTCATGGCTTCGATCCGGTCAAGCTGCAATTGTTCCCGAAGTTCATCCACTCCGTTAAAACGCACTTCATCTCGAATACGTGCCATCATTCTCACTTTTATTATCTGTCCGTATAAGTCCCCTTCGTAATCAAATAGATTAACTTCCACGGTACGAACCTTTTCATTAGAAACAGTTGGACGGAACCCAATGTTCATCATTCCATTATATATACCCTTTCCCACTAAAACGGTTACAGCATATACGCCATTTGCAGGAATTAATTTCCGGTCACCAGGCATTTCCAGATTGGCGGTAGGAAACTGGATTGTCCGACCGAGTTGTTTGCCTTCCATAACCTTCCCTGTAAACGGATAAGGATAACCGAGAAAGCGGTTTGCTGTTTGAATATCGCCACGGCGCAGCGCTTCCCGAATTTTGGTGGAGCTAACAGCGACCTGATCAATGTCTTGGGCAGGAATTTCTTCTACATCAAAACCGTACATGGGACCGTATTGTACCAGATGATCAAATGAGCCGGCTCTGTTTTTTCCGAAATGATGGTCGTATCCGATGACCAGTTTTTGAGTGTGGACGGTTTCGACCAGAATTTGTCGGATGAACTCTTCGGAGCTCAACTCTGCGAATTGGGTGCTGAACGGTACAATGAGCAGGTGATCGATGCCCAATTGTTCAAGGCGTGCAATTTTTTCCGGCAAGGTGCTGAGCAGCTCCAACGTTGTATCATCGGGCCGGAGCACCATGCGTGGATGCGGGTGAAATGTGATAACAACCGACTGTCCGTTAAAACGCTTGGACAGTTCAAGTAAACGGTGAATGATGGTTTGATGGCCCAGATGTACACCATCGAAAGTACCAGTGGTAACAACAGGGAACGAAAGGATAGGAAAACTCTGAAGATCGTAATATACCTGCACCTTGGCTGAGATTGGGACAAACCTAAAGTAATTTCAGGGAGAATACAACCGTAGGGGAATCATTGGAAAGATGCATGGAATGGACAAATTACAGCATTCTGATTGTGTGGCAGTTCCGTAAATACCCAAAGATTCCTCACGCATTTTAACAAAGTGCTGTTTCACTCCAAATATTTCGATTAATTTCGCGCCGGATTTCAGGGTAGCCTGAATCATTAAATAAACTCCTTTATGGCCCTAAGTACTGGTAAAATCGTACAGGTCATCGGTCCGGTGATCGATGTTAGCTTTGATACAGAAAGCAACAAACTTCCAAACATCCTCGATGCACTTGAGGTAACCCGCGCAGACGGGCAAAAACTGATTATGGAATGTCAGCAGCACATTGGTGAAGACACCGTGCGGGCTATTTCCATGGATGCAACTGATGGACTGAGCCGCGGAATGGTGGTTACAGCAACAGGGCAGCCGATCACAATGCCGATCGGAGATCAGGTAAAAGGCCGTCTGTTTAACGTTGTTGGTGAAGCCATCGACGGTATTGGTGACACAGACAGAACGGGTGGATATTCCATTCACCGCGAACCGCCGCGTTTCGAAGACCTATCTACATCCAAAGAAATTCTGTTTACAGGAATCAAGGTAATCGATTTGATCGAGCCGTATTCCAAAGGAGGGAAAATTGGACTCTTCGGTGGTGCCGGTGTAGGTAAAACGGTATTGATTCAGGAATTGATTAACAATATCGCTAAAAACTACGGCGGACTTTCGGTATTTGCCGGAGTAGGTGAACGTACACGTGAAGGAAATGACCTGCTGCGCGAATTCATCGAGTCGGATGTAATTAACTACGGGAAAGAATTCAAGCATTCGATGGAAGAAGGCGGATGGGATCTTTCTAAAGTAGACATGAAAGCACTGGAAGAATCAAAAGCCACATTGGTTTTTGGTCAGATGAACGAGCCTCCTGGAGCACGTGCCCGTGTTGCCCTTTCGGGATTGACTATGGCTGAATATTTCCGTGATGGAGATGAGCAATCAGGCGGACGCGATATCCTGTTCTTTATCGACAACATTTTCCGTTTCACACAAGCAGGATCTGAGGTATCGGCTCTTTTAGGTCGTATGCCTTCTGCAGTAGGATATCAGCCTACACTGGCCACTGAAATGGGTCAGATGCAGGAACGTATCACGTCCACCAAACGCGGTTCCATTACATCCGTTCAGGCGGTGTATGTACCGGCGGATGACTTGACCGATCCGGCACCAGCGACAACATTTGCCCACTTGGATGCTACAACGGTATTGAACCGTAAGATTTCCGAGCTTGGAATTTATCCGGCGGTGGATCCTTTGGATTCTACTTCCCGTATTCTTTCCCGCGATGTGGTAGGTGATGCGCATTACGATACAGCACAGCGTGTGAAAGAAACACTTCAGCGCTACAAAGAACTTCAGGACATTATTGCCATTCTTGGAATGGATGAACTTTCTGAAGAAGATAAGCTTACCGTGAGCCGCGCCCGTCGTGTGCAACGTTTCCTTTCACAACCGTTCTTTGTGGCAACACAGTTTACCGGATTGGAAGGACGTTTTGTTCAGATCGAAGACACGATCAAAGGATTCAACATGATTATGGATGGCGAAGTGGATGCATATCCAGAAGCGGCATTCAACCTTGTTGGCACCATTGAAGAAGCGATCGAAAAAGGTAAAAAACTTCTGGCGGAAGCCAATTAAGTCGATTGCATATGCATCTGGAGATTATCACACCCGATAAAAAGTTGTTCGAAGACGAAGTGATGACGTTAACCCTACCGGGCATTGACGGATCATTTGGAATCCTGGACAATCACGCGCCCCTGATTTCTGCGTTGAAAAAAGGCAAAATCAAGGTCACCGATAAATTATCTGCCCGTCATATTTTTGAAATCAATGGTGGAGTTGTCGAAGTGTTGAATAACAAAGTGATTGTACTTGCAGAGTAAGCAATTGGAATAACATGTGAAAGGCCCATCGATTCGGTGGGCCTTTTTTGTTGCAATGCGTATCTTTCACCCAAACGGAATAGCATGGAATACACCCTGGTGGATAATAGTAAGGAGCAGCAATTTGAATTTCTGCTCGAGGACGGAGAAAAAGCATATGTGACCTACCGAATCAAAGACGGTATTATTTACCTGCTCCACACCGCTGTTCCGGAACACCATGAAGGAAAAGGCATTGCTTCAGAATTGGCTGTGCAGCTTTTTACCCGACTTCGCACGGAGCAGATCCAAGGAAAATTGTATTGCCCTTATTTGAAAACGTTTGTAGAACGCCATCCCCAATGGCAGGACCTGTTCCTATAAAAGTAAAGCACCGTGACGGACGAATTTTACATGCGGGAAGCCCTCCGCGAAGCGAAGAAAGCCTTTGAGGCAGATGAAGTGCCGATAGGCTGTATTATAGTGTGGAAAGACCGGATTATAGCGCGTGCCTACAACCGAACGGAGCAGCTCAAAGACTTTACCGCACATGCCGAAATGCAGGCCTTTACCAGCGCATCCGATTTTTTAAATAACAAATACCTCAACGAGTGTACGTTGTATGTCACACTCGAACCCTGTGTGATGTGTTCTGGTGCTGCGTTCTGGACCCAACTGGGCAGGATTGTGTTTGGAGCCTCTGACCTCAAACGGGGGGTTTCTGCTATTTCCGCGAAGATTTTACACCCTACGACACAACTAAGCACGGGTGTACTAGAAGAAGAAAGTGCCGCATTGCTCCGAGAATTTTTTCAAATGAAGCGAAAGAACAATCCTGGACTTTCGGCGTCAGAGTAGGATTCCGCAGGGGTAGTTTACCCCAGTATGAAGCGAGAATGAAACAATCCTCTTTTTCGAAAAAACCCCGTATATCAATTCTGTGTAAGTCGGTAAAAATGACTACTTTTGCGCCGCCAAAAACCTGACATGCAGCAAATACGGAACATTGCCATTATTGCCCACGTTGACCACGGAAAGACTACCCTGGTTGATAAAATCCTTCATCAGACGAAATTGTTTCGCGACAATCAACAGTTCGGAGATTTGATTCTGGACAACAACGATCTGGAGCGTGAACGCGGAATTACGATTCTTTCAAAGAACGTATCGGTGCGTTACAAGGATGTAAAAATCAACATCATTGATACTCCTGGTCACGCCGACTTTGGAGGAGAAGTAGAACGCGTATTGAACATGGCCGATGGTGTATTGCTGTTGGTAGATGCGTTTGAAGGTCCGATGCCACAAACACGTTTCGTGCTTCAAAAAGCCCTTGCACTTGGATTGAAGCCGATTGTTATCATTAACAAAGTAGACAAACCAAACTGCCGTCCGGACGAAGTGCACGATGCGGTGTTTGAATTGTTTTTCAATTTGGATGCAACAGAAGAGCAGCTTGAATTCAAGACTGTATTTGGTTCATCGAAAATGGGCTGGATGGGTGCTGATTACAAGAACCCAACGGACGGATTTGAATATTTGCTTGATACGATCGTTTCTGAGATTCCAGCGCCCATTCAGGCAACAGGAACACCTCAGATGATGATTACTTCCCTTGACTTCTCTACCTATATCGGACGTATCTGTGTGGGTCGTTTGTTGCGCGGGGAATTGAAAGAAAACATGCCGGTGAGCCTTGTAAAGCGTGATGGATCTATAGTGAAATCACGTATACGAGAACTATACACTTTTGAAGGTTTGGGCAAAGCAAAAGTAGAGTCGGTGATTGCCGGTGATATTTGTGCACTAACAGGCATTGAAGGATTTGAGATTGGTGATACCGTTGCTGATTTTGAAAATCCGGAAGGATTGGTCCCAATTGATGTGGATGAGCCAACAATGAGTATGTTGTTTACGATCAACAACTCTCCATTTTACGGAAAAGACGGGAAGTTTGTAACGTCTCGTCACTTGAAGGAACGTTTGGAAAAAGAGCTGGAGAAAAACCTGGCACTTCGTTTACAAGCAACCGGTTCGGCCGATTCATTCCTCGTTTTCGGACGTGGAATTCTCCATCTTTCGATTTTGATCGAGACGATGCGTCGTGAAGGGTATGAACTTCAGGTTGGACAGCCTCAGGTGATCATCAAGGAAGTGGACGGGGTGAAACACGAACCGGTGGAAGTCCTGACGATTGACGTACCAGAAGGATATTCGGGTAAAGTGATTGAGTTGGTGAGTCAGCGGAAAGGTGAATTGAAAGTAATGGAACCGAAAGGCGACATGCAGCATTTGGAATTTGAGATTCCTGCACGTGGTATTATCGGTTTGCGTAACCATTTGCTCACGGCTTCGGCGGGTGAGGCGATTGTGGCGCACCGTTTTAAAGATTACGAACCTTGGAAAGGCGAAATTCCACAGCGTACAAACGGTGTGATGATTGCGAAAGATCCAGGAAAATCGATTGCTTATTCGATTGATAAACTTCAGGATCGCGGGTATTTCTTCGTTGATCCGGGTGAAGATGTGTATACAGGAATGATCATTGGCGAGCAGAATAAAGCTGGTGACATGGTTGTAAACATCACACAGGAGAAGAAATTGACGAACATGCGTGCTTCGGGTTCGGATGATAAAATGCGCATTTCTCCAGCGATTAAATTTTCGTTGGAAGAAGCCATGGAATACATTCAGAAAGATGAGTACGTGGAGATTACTCCAAACGCGCT
>CALQRR010000058.1 GCA_943333015.1 Chitinophaga pinensis
ATACACGCTTGAGAATTATCGACAATACTCTTGACAACACTCGCCCCGATATTACTTTGATCCAATACAGGTTGAGCTATAGCACCTAATGGAAATACATACATCAGAGTTACAACAAATACTC
Source organism: Chitinophaga pinensis (assembly GCA_943333015.1). Classification (GTDB taxonomy): domain Bacteria; phylum Bacteroidota; class Bacteroidia; order M30B66; family M30B66; genus CALQRR01. The sequence continues at coordinate 125 of CALQRR010000058.1, forward strand.
GAAGAACGTTTGTCATATTCTACATTATTTACACTGAATAAATGTATTCAATAGGTTAATGAACCACTAATACTACACAAGACATTTAACAGTATCTTAAGAACAAACCCAATTGAACCTCACATTCCCTTTTTGAGGGACAAAATGTGAACGATGCCAGTTTTCTATACCGATCAGACAATGTGAGGAATCCAGATGTCTTAAGAAGCAATAGCACATCTACTAAAAAAGACTCCGATATCTATTAATTCTCGCGTTTATTTAGTTCGCCAGAAGACGGATCTGTTTAATCTTTGCGCCAATTCCCAGCAAATGGACAATCTCCATCCCCTGTGTTACTCGGCCAAATGCGGTGTAACGACCGTTCAAATGGGGCGTTCGTGTGTGGGTGATAAACCACTGACAGCTTTCAGTATCGGGTCCTGCACTGGCCATTCCTAATACACCTGCATCAAAGCGCCGGTGTGTAAATTCGCTGCGAATAGTTTCCATCGTGCTGCCATAACCATCGCCCCGTGGGCAACCGTCCTGTATCACAAATCCTGGAACTACACGATGCAGTCTTTTATTCATATAAAAACTATCCTGAATCAGCTTCACGAAATTAGCAACCGTTCCCGGGGCATCATTCACCCATAATTCGGCCTCAATGGTTCCGGCTTCGGTTTCAATAGCAATGTGCTGATTTTCAGGAATACGCTCCACTAAATCCCAATCGATCGGATGGTTGTATTCCGGTTTCAAATCCCCATACACAGGTTTCCCTTCCAGAAAACGCATTGTCTTTAATAACTCCCCATACGATTCTATGTCGCGCGGAAGTCGCATTTTCTCCAATGCTTCTTCTAAAAAACCAAGATCCATGAAGGGTATCGTATACACACTTTTCAGACTGCCCGGCAAGGTGGTATCGCGCAAATAAGCGGCTCCTAAAGCAACCAAACTCACGTCATAGGTAGCAATACCATCGCGGATCACTTTGGCAAAATGTTCCTCCAATGTTTGAACAGCGGATGTTTTTTTCCACGCTTCTGCATACCGGGGAAAACGTTTATCCGAACGTATTTTCAACAGTGCTTCAAAGCTGAATTCGCGCACCAAAATACTCGTGGTATTAAAACACTCCTCTTCCAAAAAACCTAGGTTATTCCAATCGGCCGACAACGCTTTCAAAATAAAACCGCGCACATATTCATCTTGCTCCTTGGAGTATTTGATGAGCAAAATTGCTGAGATTTTCTGCGCTGCTGTTGCATCCGATCGTACTAAACAAGCTTCAAAAAGCGTGTACTTCGCCCGGGCATGCTGCTCATTTGTTGCCAGCTTTTCCAACTCATCCACCGCAAAAAGATCTGCATGCGCCAACACATAATCAGCCGCTGTTTCGCGCACATGAAAATCCGTATCCGCCAGTGCTTTAAGGATCAGTGATTTTCCCGAAGCACCCTTCCAGGAATGTATTCCGCGGATAATAAACAAGCGACAGAGGTATGCTTTTTCCTGATCAAAAAGCTGGTTCAGAAAAACAGCATCGGCTTCTCCTGAACTACTCAAGCATTTTAATATGATGGCACGCGTATCCACATTCTCCTCCGATGTAGCGTATTTCTTAAGGACTTCGCGCGAAGCGGAAATATCCCCTTTCAGGCGCGAGATAGCTGAAGCTGCATAAAACCGGATATCATCTTCTTCTGCCAGTAATTCAATCAGCCATGGCAACAGATCCAACTGATCTGGCTGTTTACGGATGGAATAAAAAAGTCCTTCGGCTAATGCATCGTTAAGGTTTTCGGGTATCTCCTTACGGTATTTCAACAAAGATTTCCCTCCTCCACTCTTCCCGATTGCACGCAGTAATTCTTGCTTTACACCATCGCTTTTTTCTTCCAACAGCCAACGCAACATCAGGTTGACCAATCCATCCATTTGATATTGGCCCAAAGCAAATGATGCCGCTGCTCGCACGTCCTCCGATTTATCGAACTCCATGGCATGCAGTAAAGGAGCAATAGCCAGCGAATCGGTCATGGATCCGAGCAACAAACAGGCATGCGCTCGAATATCGTCCGATTCATGGTCCAGATAATCGATTACCACATCGTTTTTGCGCTCATCGGCAAACGTGTGAACCTGTCGCAACGTGTCATTTCCAAACCGGTTAGACTGACTACAGCCACTCCACAAGAAAACACAACTCACAATTAATTGTGTATAAATGAACGTCTTAACAATACGATTACACATACATTTTCTGAATTACCAGCAAAAGTAAGCCTTTCAAAATTCTGCCAACCATGGAAGCGAAAAGTGTTTTTACGCAGGTAATACCGCTGAAGCAAAATGCTAACCTGACTTTCATACTGGCTTCATACCGGAACCTCACTTTTACACGTGAACTTAAACGGTGCATGAAAAATAATCAAGAACATTTCCGTCGCATAGGTCTGGTCGTAATCTCAGATGTCCATTTGGGAACGTATGGCTGTCACGCCCGAGAACTCGTTGCTTACCTGCGCAGCATCCGTCCAGAAGTGCTTGTGCTCAATGGTGATATTATTGACGGTTGGGCATTTTCGAAATCCTACTTCCCGGCTACACATCATCAGGTATTATTGGAAATCATGCGACTTATCACGCAGGGAACCACGGTCTATTATATTACAGGAAACCACGATGAAATGCTGCGCCGATTTTCAGATCTGAATCTGGGACAATTTCATTTGGTTGATAAACTGGTGCTTCAGCTCGACGGTAAACGTGCCTGGATTTTCCATGGGGATGTGTTTGATTTATCGGTAAATACCGGGAAATGGTTGGCCAAAATTGCTGGAAAGAGTTACGACTATCTTATCGTATTAAACCGAATGATTAACTGGGCACTAGCCCGTTTAGGAAAGGAGAAAATATCGGTATCTAAAAAGATAAAAGCCAGTGTAAAAAAGGCGGTAAAATATGTGGGTGATTTTGAAGAAATAGCAGCCCAACATGCCATTGATCAAGGATATGAGTATGTGGTGTGCGGTCATATTCATCAAGCACAAATGCGTGTTATTAAAAAAGAGAATGGATCGGTGATGTACCTCAATTCGGGCGACTGGATTGAAAATCTAACGGCACTCGAATACAACAAAGGCCAGTGGAAGCTGTATTCGTTCGAAGATGAAATGAAGGAGTTGCTCAGTCAAATAATACCTGAAATAACCGGCAATCATTCCGATCAAAAATCAACAACGCAAGAAACGTGTCTCATACTTAATACGATCTGAACATGAAAATTCTATATGCTATTCAGGGAACCGGAAACGGACATGTAAGCCGCGCCAGAGAAGTTATTCCCACGTTGAAAAGGTTTGCCGATGTGGATGTTTTCTTAAGTGGTGGTAATTCCAATCTGGAACTTCCATTTGAAGTCAATTATAAGAGCAAGGGGTTAAGTTTTGATTATGGAAAAAGTGGCAGTCTGAGTTATTTCAATACCCTGCGAAAACTTCAGCCAACGCGCATATGGCGTGAGATCCGGGATTTTCCCATTCAACAATACGACCTTGTCCTCAACGATTTTGAATGCATCTCGGCTTATGCAGCTAAATTAAGAGGCGTGCCCTGCATGTCATTCTCGCATCAGGCTTCTCTGTTAAGTAAACAAGCTCCGCGGCCTTCGGGCTTCCATTTACTTGGAGAAACAATTCTGAGCCACTATGCTCCTGCCGATTATGCTGTTGGTTTGCATTTTCAACGCTATGATGATTCTATTTTCACGCCCATTATTCGGAAAGAAATCCGACAACTCAACCCAATCAAACTTGGGCATTATACCGTCTATTTACCCGCTGTTGGGAATCAGGAAATCCTAAATATGCTGACACAAATTCCCGATGTGCGCTGGGAAGTTTTTTCAAGAAATAACCGCTACACATATATGGAGAAAAATGTGTGTATCCGGCCCATTCAAAACGACATGTTTATACACAGTCTGAGCACATGTCGCGGCCTCTTAACCAGTGCCGGTTTTGAAGCACCGGCGGAAGCCTTGTTTCTGGATAAAAAACTGTTTGTCATTCCCATTGGCGGTCAATACGAACAAGCCTGTAATGCTGCAGCTTTAAACGAATTAGGTGTTTCTTCTGGGAATTTCGGTGATGCATCTCTGCTTCAGGATTTACAAAACTGGGTAACAAAACCACAAACGATTTCGGTCAACTTTCCAGACATCACAAACGATTTAGTGGAGCAAATTGTCTTTGATCAGGCTCCTTTTTTCGTGCCGGGATTAGCTGCTGGTTGGTGATCATAAAATGATTCTAAACTACATGTGATGGATTATTAGACGGAGTTATTAATCTTTATTTATTACTTCCATTCCATGCCTTTCACGGGCGTGAATTCATTGTTTATTAAAAATCACATTTTCACCAAAGTCACACTCCCATTTTAAATCAGATCCTAATTCTCAGTTAAAATTCTAATTTGAAAACATCGTGTGGTTTTAGCTGTTTGCTATATCTTAACTGCACCATGGAAGGATTTCGTTTTTCACGATTTGAAGCCGGCAAGGATGAAAATCCCTTCGACCGTTTGTTAAAATTATTCAAGGAAATTCTCTTGCATGCCTCTGGTGATGTGGACGAAGCGATAAATTGGCTCACAGCCTTAGATCGTCAATACACCCTCACAGACGATGAGTATGGCATTGGTGATTTCATTGAAGATCTCAAACGCAAAGGATACTTGAATGACGATCCGGAACACGGACTTTCTGTTAGCCCAAAAACAGAACGGGAAATGCGACGTGATTCCTTGGATCAGATTTTCGGAAAACTGAAAAAAGGGCGGCGAGGCAGTCATGGGACACGTTTTAGCGGACAAGGTGAAGAAGGCGGAACCGATCGTCGTGCGTTCGAGTTTGGAGATCCTCCTGAAAACATATCGCTCACCGACAGTATTCGCAATGCCCAAGTAAATCATGGCATTGGCGATTTCAGACTGGAAGAACGTGATTTGGAGGTGATCGAGCAAGATTACAAAACGCAAACGTCTACCGTCCTCATGATCGATATTTCCCATTCGATGATTCTGTATGGTGAAGATCGTATAACACCCGCCAAAAAGGTGGCGCTCGCCATGGCAGAACTCATTCGCATTAAATACCCGAAAGACACGCTCGATGTGATTGTTTTTGGAAACGATGCCTGGCAGATTCAGGTCAAAGACATACCATATTTACAAGTTGGCCCGTATCATACAAATACCGTTGCCGGTTTGGAATTGGCCATGGATTTACTGCGCAGAAGAAAAAATCCGAACAAACAGATATTCATGATCACCGATGGCAAGCCCACCTGCTTGAAAGAAGGCGATCATTATTACAAAAATTCAAACGGACTTGACCGGAAAATTGTCAATAAAACACTAGGATTGGCTGCTCAATGTCGCCGGTTAAAAATCCCTATTACCACCTTCATGCTTGCAACCGATTCCTGGCTGCAGGATTTTGTCAAGGAATTTACAGAAACCAACGGAGGAAGAGCCTTTTATACCGGTCTGCAAGGATTGGGTGATTTGGTATTTTCCGATTATGAACGCAATCGCTCCCGCAAAATCCGATGAAAAACACGATGAAAAACAAACCTCATATCAACACCTTTGGAGAACTAAAGGAATCGGGATACATCTCTTTACCCATAAAAGATGAACTTCGAAAAAATCTCATCCAGCGCATTCAGGCGAAAGAGAATGTATTTGAAGGAATTCTTGGATACGAAAAAACCGTTATTCCTGAAATTCAACGAGCAATTTTATCACGCCACAACATCAACTTGCTTGGATTACGTGGTCAAGCCAAAACGCGTATTGCCCGACAAATGACCGAATTATTGGATGAATATGTTCCAGTGATTGAAGGTTCGGAAACAAATGACGATCCATTCGGACCTGTTTCATTTCATGGTCGGGAAATGATTGCCTTGCACGGTGATGCAACACCGATTCGCTGGATGCATCGCTCAGACAGGTTTGTCGAGAAGCTTGCAACGCCGGATGTGACTGTTGCCGATCTCATTGGTGACATCGATCCGATCAAGGCAGCCAACATGAAAATATCGTATGCCGATGAACGGGCGATCCATTTTGGGTTGATCCCTCGTTCGAACCGCTGCATATTCGTGATCAATGAATTACCCGATTTGCAGGCCCGAATTCAGGTCGCGCTGTTCAATATTTTGCAAGAAGGCGATATTCAAATTCGCGGTTTCCGAATGCGCTTACCATTGGATTTGCAGTTTGTATTTACAGCCAATCCTGAAGATTATACCAACCGTGGCAGTATCGTTACACCGTTGAAAGATCGGATTCAAAGTCAGATTGTGACCCATTATCCGAAGAGCATCGAAATTGCCAAAACCATCACCCGTCAGGAAGCGCGTCTTCCCAAAGCACAACAGGAATTGGTAAAAGTCCCCGAATTAATCCGCGATTTGATTGAGCAGGTTAGTTTTGAAGCTCGAACATCGGAATATGTTGATGCTAAGAGTGGTGTTTCGGCCCGATTGAGCATTTCGGCTTTCGAAAATATGGTGAGTAGTGCCGAACGACGTGTGTTGATCAACGGCGAAAAATCTACAACTGCTCGCATTAGTGATCTGTGGGGAATGGTGTCGGCTATCAACGGGAAAATTGAGCTGGTATACGAAGGGGAGCAAGAAGGACCTGTAAACGTGGCTCAGTTTCTTATTGCGACAGCCATTCGAAGTTTATTTGTGAATTACTTTCCTGATCCGGAGCGTTTTAAACGCAAAAAAGAAACGAATCCCTACGAGGCTATTGTGAATTGGTTTAACAGCAACAATGAGTTGGATCTGTTGATGGATGAACCGGCGAAAGAGTATGCGCGCAAATTAAAATCGGTCGATGGCCTATCGGCATTGGTCGATGTGTATTACAAGAGTCTGCCCGAAACAGAACGTTTGTTACTGATGGAATTTGTACTGTATGGCCTAGCATCGTTTTCTCAATTGAACCGTATTGCGATAGATAGTGGCATGTTGTTCAAGGATCTGTTCAGCTCTGTTTTTTCGGCTGAGGATGAAGATGAGGACGAAGGCTTTAGCGCCAATTGATACAAGCAGCCCATTTTCTGGAAGGTTCTTCGATAATCTTCCAGAAAACACGGGCTGTTAGGAGGGAAAGTATAAGTGCTAAAAGTAGGATTAGGCTGCTAAACCATGTCGATTGATTATGGTAATGCGTAAAATACAGGAACATACTACCAGAAAGACCATGTGTGAGGTAAAGGGAATAGCTGCATTCACCCAACCAAGCCAGAGAGCCATGTAGTGGCTTTTCAAAAAAGAGAATCAGAAAAGCGAATACGATAAAACCGGTTTGCCACATGTTTCCGTTGTTTAGGATAACATTCAGGAAGCATAGTGCGCTAGAGCCTACGAGTAGTTCGGTTTTGGAGAGGCCTGCTGTTTTATAAAAGAACAGCAAGAAACCGATGCAGAAAGGAACAGCATAAGTGCTAAAGATTCGGGCATCGGGCCAAACAATATTCATCCCCAACAACACAATTGCAGGTAAAAAACGCAAAACGATTTGGGGTGACCGGAAAAGCGGAAATGCCAGTCCGATAAAAAGATAATACTGCATCTCAATTCCAAGCGTCCAGAAGATGTCGTTGAGCCAGCTGAAACCACAAAAAGGCACCGTATAAAAGAAATGAGCAATCCAACGGCTTGGCTCGAATGTGAGCGGGAGCTGATTGTAAATTTCGAAGCCCCATTTTAGTAGTACAATGAGTAAAACAGCAACGATATATGGTGGATGAATCCGCAGTATGCGTTTGGTGATATACTTTCTATAATGCGCCAACTGGTATCCATTGCCATACATGGACCAGGGCAGAATAAAGCCCGAGATCACGAAAAAAACCTGTACTGCATCAAATCCACCGAAACTGATGGTGCGGATTAAGCTTTCGGGATGAAACAGGGCACCACGAAAATCGGTATAGTTCAGGAAATGATACAGGGTAATAATGAGTGCTGTAAGGCCACGCAACACATGAACCACCGGAACCGATGCATGACTTTTATCAGTCATTCCAGAAACAATTGGCAATACGTGAAGAGTTGCGCATAGATTGCAAGAAAACAAAAAAGCCGGAATGTGCCCGGCTTTTTTATGAATCAGTAAAAGGGAGAATATTAA
>CALQRR010000059.1 GCA_943333015.1 Chitinophaga pinensis
CTTAGCGGTATTGGGAAAACTCTCGATGTACAAGGTTTGTGTTTGAAAGGCGAATTTCACCCCCAGCACTTCTGCCAGGCGAATCGTTTCCAATATGATTTCCTGTCTGGCTTTCAATTCCTCTGTCCACGAAGCCGAACTGAAAAATACGTTAAACAGGATATTGATTGAGCTCGCAGTCATTTCGTTGACATGGATTTCATTTTCCTCTGCGCGCGTCTGAGGATGCATTTCCACAATTTTACGCAATCCGTTCACATACATTTCGATCAACTCCACAGGTGTGTCATAAGTGAGGTTGATAAATGCTTTGTATCTGCGAAACTGGCGCATCCCTAAATTATCGACCACCATATCCACCAATTTACCATTGGGGACTGTAATCAACGAATTTGCTCCTGTGCGGATGCGTGTGGAACGAAAGCCCACTTCTTCGATGGTACCGGTAAAACCTTCTGCCGAAACGAGATCCCCAATCTGAAAAGGACGGTCAACAAAAATCATTAATGAACCGAACATGTTCTTGATAGTGTCTTGAGCAGCAAGTGCAAAGGCCAAACCTCCTATGGAAACTCCAGCGATAAGCGCGGTTAAGTTGAATTCGAGCTTATTGAGAATGGCAATGATTCCAAACAAGACGATGAGCACCTTGATAGCTTTGCGGAACAGAGGAACCAGCTGATCATCGAGTGTTGTATCCGTTTTTTCAGCCCGTCGTTTAAGAATCAGCGAAAACACATCTGCCAAGCGGTATAGCCCCATCGTCAGGAAGATCGGCTCAACAATGTTGAATCCCAGAACAACAAAGTAGGCGTAATCCGAAGGAAAAAGCAGCGACGGAAATAAGCGGTGTATGATGAGCACCAGCACCAGATAACTCACCGGTATGGCCATACGGTGAATGGCGTTGCGAAAGTCTTCGGAGAGGCTGGTTCGCTGAATGAGACGGCGGACAATACGTTCGATCAGAAACGTATCGAGTTTATGAAGCAGAAAACCGAACAGGATGAGAATAAACACCCCAATAAACTGCCAGGCTTTTAGACCTAAAAAACTTTTTCGATCTGTCCCCGGAATTAGATTCATCAAAACGCCTGTTCCCAAAGGAAAAACCTTGTGGTGAATTTCCGGAATTACCCCCATGGTGTGGGAAGAAAACTCCCAGTTGGTTTTATTGCGAATCAGGTAGATATCCGGAAAACCTTTTATGGGTGTGTACTGCTGTTTCCCAATGGTCGAATCGGTGTATTCGGGGACGGATGGAATTTCAGAATACACAGGTTTAAAGCCATGACTGTCGAAAATCTGCTTCAACTGAATGGCTAAAATCTGATTAGCACTGCTTTGACTTCCAAATACTTCAGCTGCTTTTTCAGGTTGATAATGATCGTCCTGCAAGTAATACGCATGTTTGTACATCGCACTTTGAGGACTCAACTGATCGAGCGGATACTCCTGTGAAAAAAGAGCGAAACAAGGAACAAGAATGAGAATCGAAAGCAGGAATTGAAATCGGATACGTGTAATCATGATGTGTGATGATCGATGATGCTGTATGAAATAATAAGCCCGGCGAAATTACCGAATATTCGAGAGCATGAAAACAGGAAACCCATTCCGTTGGAGGGAAGTTTCATTGTTTACTTTTGCAGAGATGTTGAAACTCCCTGAAAATTTCGTCCGAACCATTCAAACTCCCCGGTTTTGGCTCATTGTATATGGGTTGATGGGATTGCTTTCTGCATTTCAGTTGCTCATCGCCACTCAAGTTGATCCTAAAGAAGGATGGCCCACCCGGTATAACAATTATGTCATTTTCAGAAACTCGTTCGATCATCTGCACCAAGGCAAGGATCTGTATACCACGCATCCGGAGGAACATTTTGATTACTACAAATACAGCCCGAGTTTTGCCGCGTTGATGGCACCCTTTGCGCTGCTTCCCGACTGGATTGGTTTGCCTTTTTGGAACATGCTCAATGCATTGTTACTTGCCACAGCACTGCTCCAACTACCTTTTTTACGCCCCAACGTCCGCGCACCTGTTTTGGCATTAGCATTCATCGAAACTCTTACCTCACTGCAAAATGCACAAAGCAATGCATTGCTTGCCGGATTAATCATCTGGACATTTATTCTGCTCGAACGTGGTAAAATAGGACTTGCCGCATTGTTGGTCATCCTGTCGGTATACATCAAGATTTTCGGCATTCTCACCTTTTTACTTTTTCTATTCTATCCTCAAAAAGGACGCGCGGCGCTCTGGTCGTTTGGATGGATCCTCTTGATAGGCTTACTTCCACTATGTTTTGTATCCCCCGATCAATTGCTCTTTCGGTATAAAAGCTGGGGGGATTTACTTTCCTGGGATGTGGGGGCATCGGTCGGACTTTCTGTTCAGGGCTGGCTGCTCACCTGGTTTCAAATCGATGCTCCCAAAAACGCAGTATTACTGGCAGGAGCAATCTTTTTACTCTTACCGCTGGTGCGGATTTCGTTCTGGAAAAACCAGCAGTACCGTCTGTTGTATCTGGCTGCGATCCTCATTTGGATGGTTATTTTTAACCACAAAGCCGAATCCCCCACGTTTGTCATTGCCTTTTCGGGTGTGTTAATCTGGGCGTTTTCGCAACCGTTGTCAACCGCTCAACGGCTATTATTCTGGGTGTGTTTTGTCTTTTGCAGCCTCTCCCCAACCGATTTGTTTCCTTCCTTTCTGCGCCAGCGCTATGTAATCCCGTATGTTTTAAAAGCGGTGCCGGTGATCTTGATTTTTGGCGTGGTCATTTATCAACTTTTAATGAGCCCTTTTTTAAACACGCTAAAAAAGGAAGCAAAATAGCGTGAGATTTACAGATCTTAAAATTCTATTATGACCGACGCTCATCTTCACCTGTTAGTGAATCATTTGCCCATTGTGGGAGTATTTTTCGGCAGCATCATACTCATTACAGGTATGCTGTTAAAACAACCGATTGTCAGAATGACGGCCTACGCGCTCCTTATTCTCTGTTCGATACTGACCTTACCTGCATTTTTCACAGGAGAAGGTGCGGAAGAAATGATTGAACATCTACCTGGCGTTTCAGAAAACCTCATTCACGAACATGAAGAGGCTGCCGAAATAGCGCTTTGGCTTTCCGAAATATTGGGAATACTTGCTATAGTTGCCTTGTATTTTGAACAAACCCGTCATAAACTAGCCGGTATTTTCAGTATTCTAACGCTTGTTCTAAATCTCGGAACATTCGCCTCAATGAGTTATACTGGCAATACAGGTGGAGAAATCCGTCATCCTGAAATTAGGAACGGCTATACAACGGCACCATCTGCCAACGAAACTGCTGAGGAAGAAGAAGATTGATTTTTACTGATTGATCTTGGCGTACTTATTCGAGTTGGTCGGATCAAGTTCGCTGAGTAAGGCCAGCATTTCAACCTTTTCGGTTGGACTTGCTTGCTTGTAAATATTGACCAGCTCATCCGTCTTAGCATTGAAAAACAACTGAACGTTATAGGATGCTGGACGTTGTTTGTTGACTGTTTGGATTTTCAACAAAGCATCTTTAATGGAAGACTTTGCCACATCCATTTTACTGTACATGTTATCCATGCCCATGCGGTGATAAATGTAATTGGCTTCGCGCAAAGGACGATAAATGGGATTGAGGTAATTCTCTGTTAACCAGAAACGATTTCTCGGGGGGATATCGGAAGCCTTCCAACCTTTGCCACCATCCGACTGGGCATTGATGACTGTTTGTTGGGCTTTTTGCCAAAAAGGCGTACCGCCTTCAATGCTGTAACTGTCGTAATCCATGGCCAGAATTACGTAAGCATAATAGCCCAAAATACTTGAGAGGCTCGATACGAATGCATTATCGGCAAAGTCAATCGGTTGGTATTCCAAATAACGAAACGCAATATCCTGATCAATAAAGTTCATCAACAGCGATCCGTAATTGGAATTAAACACGGGTCTTCTGGTTTGAATCTGCAATGTGCCGGACATTTCATCCGGTTGGTTGAACTTGGTGATGTTGAATGTGAGATTGCACTCAATTCGCTCATCGCGTTTGAACTGATCGTTGGTCCATTTACGGTTGTTCATGAATTCACGAATAGCCGTTTCCAGAGTCGTAAAAATCCGTTTATCACTCAATTGAATACCCTGAGAAAGCACAGAGACTTTGCAATTCAGCTCTTGTGCGCCGGCAATCATCGGCAGCAACAAAATCAGCGTTAGAATGAATTTAGGCATGAAGCATCATTTCGTTGAGGTAATCGGCAATATCGCGCGCTGATTCAGTCTTGGATTTCATGTTGAATGATTTCCAGTTTCCATCAGGTGTTCCGATTTCAATCTGGTTCATATCACTTCCGAAAACCATATTTTCCTTTGAAAACATGTTGAGAACGATGAAATCCAGCTTTTTATTTTTCAGCTTCTTTTCAGCATGTTCTTTTCCATTGGATGTTTCCAACGAAAAGCCCACAAGAATCTGACCTTCCTGTTTCATCTCGCCAAGTGCTGCAAGAATATCTTTGGTTGGTTCCAAAGGCAACGAGAGGTTCTGATCCGATTTCTTAATTTTTCCTTCCGTGACCATTTCGGGCCGGTAATCGGCAACGGCCGCTGAAAGTATGGCTGCATCTTTCCCCTCAAACCGTTTCAGACTTTCGGTATACATTTCTTCAGCGGTCAAAACCGGAATCACTGTAATATTAGGGTGAAGCGCCTGAATGGCTACAGGACCAGAAACGAGATCAACTTTTGCGCCCCGGGAAGCCAGCTCTTCTGCCAATGCATATCCCATCTTTCCCGATGAATGGTTGGAAATGTAACGCACAGCATCAATGGGTTCCTGAGTTGGGCCGGCGGTTATCAAGATGGATTTATCGTGCATCAGCCGGTAGCGCGCAAAATGTGCCGATAGCGTTGCTACGATATCTTCCGGTTCTGCCATGCGCCCTTCTCCGATAAGACCACTGGCGAGCTGACCCGATGTTGGGTCGATGATGAAATTGCCAAATCCACGTAATCGCTGAATATTTTCCTGAGTGGACGGATGCTTCCACATATCTACATCCATGGCCGGAGCAAAAAACACCGGACAACGGGCAGATAGATAAACCGCAGTGAGAATGCTTTCACAAATCCCATTAGAACAATGCGACAGCGTATTAGCACTGGCTGGTGCAACAATCATCGCATCGGCCCATAATCCCAATTCTACATGATTCACCCATTCACCCTGTGGTCCAAGTGTAAACGTGGAATACACCGGATTACGCGAGAGCGTGTGTAATGTCAACGGAGTGATAAAATCGCGTGACGATTCAGTCATCAGCACACGAACTTCTGCACCGGCTTTTACAAGGAGACGGGTCAATGATGCGCTTTTATACGCAGCGATGCTTCCCGTTACACCCAGAATAATTTTTTTCCGGAACAGCATACACGAAAATTATTTCTCTTCAGTCTGTTCTATCACCTGAGAACGATGGTAGACTTTGCCTTCCTGGTATTCGTTAATGGCAACAAGTGTCGGCTTAGGCTGACGCTCATAGTGCTTTGAAATTTCGATTTGCTCGCGGTTTTCGAAAATTTCTTCCAGATTATCGCTTGAAGTAGCAAACTCCGAAAGTTTCGCGTTCAACTCTTCCTTCACGTTCAAACCAATCTGATTTGCACGTTTGGCAATGATGGAAATGGATTCGTAAATGTTGCCTGTTGTTCCTTCTAAGTTACGAAGGTCGCGGGTTACAGTGGTGTTTTCTACAGCCATAAGTGGTGTTCCTGCAGGAACGTTTTAGTTCGTTGGTTTGTACAAGGAAAATCGTTCTTTCGCTTTCGATTGAATCGTTTCGACTTCACGGGTATATTTTCCGGATGCAAATTTATCAATAAAAGTGAAACAGGCGTCAATTGTACTCTTGTAACGCTCATACTTTTTTGAATCAATGCTGTTTTCTGCCAGCAAATAGTTCGATTTGCAGATCAGATACAGCATCTCCTCCTTGTATTTCGTTACCGGAAAATCTTTGATTGTAATCTGCATTGCGATGATTGCGGCTTTATAATCCGACATCTTGTAGTACAACATTGCTGTTTCGTAAGACTTGATTTCGAGTTTCGCGCGAAGTTTATCAATGAGCACATTACACTCTTCAATCCGTGTACTGTTGGGATATTGGTTGATGAACAACTGCAATTCCTCAATGGCCCGGTAGCTGTTTGACTGATCGAGCGAAGGCACCGGAGAACCTAGATAATAACAATACGCATTCATGTATGCCATCTCCTCGGCACGGGCACTGGACGGATATGTTTTGGCAAACTGTGCAAAATGATAACTGGCACTGATGAGATCATCTAGGTAATAATTGCAATAGCAATAATAATAGTAAATATCCTCCGCTTCGGAGGTGCCGCGCTTCACACTTACCAGCTCCTCGAGCAAGGGCTATGCTTTTTGATAATCTTTTTTTACGTACAGCTCTTTTGCCAGTTCGTACTTCCTTGTGTAGTCATTACTTTTCAGAACTTTCTGATAATCACTGCATGACGCACTAATAATGACGATTAACAGCAAAGAAATTAACGGGCTTTTTAAAAATCTCATGGGGCAAAAATACAGAAAGGGTTGTTGACAAACGGATGTTCGTGACTTTTCCTATGTGCGACCTTAAATTTCTTAATTTTGCGGGCGAAATGCTTAACACGCTTCCTCATCATGGACTTATTTGAAAAGCTAAAGTCAAACCGTGGTCCCCTTGGATCATACGCCAAAGAAGTACACGGATATTTTACCTTCCCGAAGCTGGAAGGAGAAATCGGACCACGAATGATCTTTCGTGGAAAAGAACGGCTCAACTGGAGCCTGAACAATTACCTCGGCCTGGCCAATCACCCGGAAGTGCGTAAAGCGGATGCCGAAGGCGCTGCCCGTTATGGAGCTGCGATGCCCATGGGTGCCCGCATGATGTCAGGAAACACAGATCTGCACGAGCAACTCGAACGTGAACTGGCCGACTTTGAAAAGAAAGAAGACGCAATCCTTGTAAACTACGGTTATCAAGGTATCATGTCGGCTATCGATGCCTTGGTGGATCGTCACGATGTGATTGTTTATGACTCCGAATCGCATGCCTGCATTATTGATGGTGTTCGATTACACATGGGAAAACGGTATGTGTTTCCTCACAACGATATTAAAAACTTAGAGATACAGCTAGAACGCGCAACCAAACTGATTGCCGATACGAACGGTTCTATTCTCGTTATTACCGAAGGTGTTTTTGGAATGAGCGGCGATCAAGGTCGTTTGAAAGACATTGTTGAGCTGAAGAAAAAATTTCAGTTCCGCTTACTGGTAGATGATGCGCACGGATTTGGTACCATGGGTAAAACTGGTGCCGGAGTATCCGAAGAACAAGGCTGTATGGATGAAGTGGATTTGTACTTCGGCACGTTTGCTAAGTCGATGGCACTCATCGGAGGTTTTATTGCCGGCGATGCGCAGGTGGTTGAATACTTACGTTACAACATGCGTTCTCAGATATTCGCCAAAGCGCTACCAATGCCTTTGGTTGTTGGAGCCCTAAAGCGTCTCGAATTATTACGCACGCAACCCGAACTAAAAGACAACCTTTGGAAAATAACCCATGCATTGCAAGGAAAACTGCGTGAGGAAGGATTTGAAATTGGTAAAACACAATCGCCTGTAACTCCAGTATTCCTCAACGGATCTATTCCAGAAGCAGCCAACCTGATTTTCGATCTTCGGGAGAACTACAATATCTTTTGCTCGATGGTGGTGTATCCGGTTGTGCCCAAAGGGGTGATTATGTTGCGATTGATTCCAACTGCTATTCACTCATTGGAAGATGTTGATTACACGATCAAAGCATTCTCAAGCATCAAAGACAAACTCAAGGCCGGTCATTACGAGCGCGCCATGGAGAAAGTAATGTAATACATTCAACTCTATCAGCCCCGGCACCTGTGTGACCGGGGCTTTTTTTATACCCATTTTTCAGCCTGTCTTGGCCAAAGCGAATATGTATCTTAGCGGCCATGGCTTGGATGCTGCTCATTTTTTGGTTTGGCGTTTTCATTTTCCTGATGAAGAAAATGCGCTTTTTTCAAAACAGCGGTTTGAAAACGTCCGGACTGATTTTCGTTTTTGGCTGCAAAGTCGTCGCAGGAACTATTCTCACCCTCATTTACACTTATTATTATACCGACCGAAGCACCGCCGATATCTATAAATATTTTGACGATGCC
>CALQRR010000060.1 GCA_943333015.1 Chitinophaga pinensis
GACGAAAAGAAGCGTATTCAGAACATTGTTCTAGAAGAAAATGCCGGTCGTTGTGCCGTGATGCTGGGCATCGGTGGAAACAACACGCAGGAAGTTGTGGAAACACTTCAACATACCGATTTTCATGGTATTGAAGCCGTCCTTTCTGTTGCTCCCTATTACAACAAGCCCAATCAGGAAGGACATTTTCAGCATTACAAACATGTGGCCGAAGCCAGTCCACGTCCTGTAATGTTGTACAATGTACCGGGACGAACCGGTGTCAATATGACGGCAGAAACAACCCTACGTATTGCCCATGAATGCCGCAATGTGTGTGGCATCAAAGAAGCATCCGGCAATATGGAGCAAATCATGAACATCCTGCGTTTGCGTCCGGAAGGTTTTCTGGTTCACAGCGGTGATGATGCACTTACACTGCCATTACTGGCTTGTGGTGCTGATGGTGTTATTTCGGTTGTGGCCAATGCATATCCGGCATTGTTTTCCGAAATGACCCGCCGTGTGATGGATGGCCATGTGGCTGCCGCCCGACCGATTCATTTCGCCCTGCTTGAATTTACACGCCTGATGTTTGCCGATGGTAGCCCTGCGGGAATTAAAGCAGCGCTCAAAATGCTGGGTATTTGTGATGAATTTGTTCGGTTACCCCTGGTGAATGTGCGTGCCGATATCTACGCCGCCATTGAGCAGGAAATGCAGCATCTCAAACGCTTTCATCTTCAGCCATTACACGCCTGATTTTTAGAAATTTCTCCTTTCAAACACCGGCAAGCGGCAAGAAGCGATCACCATTGACGTACATTAAAATCCGTAGGTTTGCCCGATTATAACATTTGCTACTCATGGCACTCATAAAATCAATTTCAGGAATCCGCGGTACCATTGGCGGCACTCCCGGTGACGGACTTTCCCCCGTCGATATCGTTAAGTTTACTTCCGCATTCGCCACCTGGGTGAAATTGCGTCAGCAACGTGATCATTACACCATTGTCATTGGACGAGATGCACGTATATCTGGTGAAATGTTCCGCAATCTCGTGGTGGGAACATTGCAAGGCATGGGCATCGATGTAATCGACCTCGGACTTAGCACCACGCCCACGGTTGAGCTGGCCGTTGAAATGGAAAATGCCCACGCCGGCATCATTCTCACTGCGAGCCACAATCCGAAACAGTGGAACGCATTGAAATTACTCAACGAAAAAGGCGAATTCATCTCCGCAGAAGACGGGCAGTTGGTGCTTGAAATTGCGGACAAAGAAGACTTTAACTATGTTGATGTTAATCATCTGGGCAGTTATCATCAGGTAGATGGCTATATCCGGAAGCACATTGAACGCGTGCTTGCCTTGCCATTGGTCGATGTGGAGATCATCAAAAACGCGGGATTCCGGGTTGTGATTGATGCTGTGAATTCTACAGGAGGAATTGCGATTCCAATGTTGCTCAAAGCATTGGGTGTAGAGCAGGTCACCGAATTATATTGTACACCGGATGGAAAATTCCCACACAATCCCGAGCCTTTGCCTGAAAATCTGCGTGATCTGAGCGAGGAAGTCATTAAGAAAAAAGCACACCTAGGGATTTCAGTTGATCCGGATGTGGATCGATTGGCACTTGTGTGTGAAGATGGTGAAATGTTTGGTGAAGAATACACCTTGGTCGCTGTTGCCGATTATGTATTGAAAAATACTCCAGGTGCAACCGTTTCAAATCTATCTTCAACGAGAGCTTTGCGTGAGGTTACTGAAAAATATGGTAATCAGTACTTTGCATCTGCTGTAGGAGAGGTGAATGTGGTGGAAATGATGAAGGCAGAAAATGCCATTATCGGCGGAGAAGGCAATGGCGGTATTATCTATCCGGAGTTGCATTATGGACGTGATGCCTTGGTTGGAATTGCGCTTTTTCTGACGCATTTGGCCAAGTTTGGAAAAAGCGTTTCGATGTTGCGCGCCACGTATCCCAATTACCACATTTCAAAAAACAAGGTTGAACTCACACCGGATCTTAACGTAGATGAAATCCTCGAAAAAATTCAGGTGAAATACAAAAATCAACCAATCAATACCATCGATGGGGTGAAGATCGAGTTTGATAAAAGCTGGGTGCATCTGCGTCGTTCCAATACAGAACCGATTATCCGTATTTATTCGGAAGCCGAAAGTATGACTACCGCCGATAATCTGGCCAACAAAATCATCATGGACATCAAGGAGTTCACCACCGAAATGATGCTTAAATAATCCTTCCATTTTTCACCGGTCGTTGCAGCGGCCTTTCATTCCCGAAATAAATCAACTATGGCAATTTACCTCGACAATGCAGCAACAACTCGCCTCGACGAAGAAGTGATCGAAGCGATGCTTCCATTGATGCGCGAGCATTTCGGCAATCCGTCATCCATTCATTCGTTTGGTCGTATTACCCGCTCAGCCATTGAAAAGGCTCGCCGCACAGTGGCTGGTTTGCTCAACGTATCGCCTTCAGAGATTTTCTTTACTTCCGGCGGTACAGAAGCGAACAATATGGCCATCGTGCGCAGCATAGAAGATTTGGGAATTACGCATGCCATAACATCTCCATCAGAACATCATGCTGTGATTCACACCCTGCAGCATTTAGCCGATGCCGGAAAAGTGGAACTTAGCCTGCTTGAAGTCGATGAAAAAGGTGTTGTTAATCTTGCTCAGCTGGAGGAATTGCTAAAAACAAAGCCACGGACATTGGTATCGCTCATGCATGCCAACAATGAGATTGGTACCCGCATGAATCTGAAAGAGGTAGCTGCTTTGGTAAAAAGCTATAACGGCATTATGCATTCCGACACGGTGCAAACCATGGGGCATTATGCCTTTGATCTACAAGACATTCCAGTCGATTTTATCAATTGTGCTGCCCATAAATTCCACGGTCCCAAAGGTGTTGGTTTCATCTTTATCCGTTCCGGATCAGCTATTCATCCGTTTATTTATGGAGGAGCACAGGAACGCAACATGCGCGGAGGAACAGAAAATCTTTACGGCATTGTTGGTTTAGCTAAAGCGATGGAAGTCGCTTACCGTGATCTGGAAGCCCATCAAACACATATTCAGGGACTGAAAAACTACATGATTCAACAACTGCAGGAAAATATTCCGGGCGTTACCTTCAATGGGGATGTTTCTGAGTATTCTCTTTATACCGTTTTGAATGTTTCTTTTCCTCCCAATGAATCGGGCGACATGCTTCTTTTTAACCTCGATATCAACGGAATAGCCGCCTCTGGTGGAAGTGCTTGTTCATCTGGTAGCGACATCGGTTCGCATGTTCTCGGAGCATTAAAAGTCGATCCGACCCGCACCAACGTTCGTTTTTCTTTCTGTAAATACAACACTCGGGAGGAGATTGATTTTACGGTCAACAAACTCAAAGAAGTTCTTCAACTCGTCACCATAGCCTGATTGTATGAGCGACCAACCATCTGCTCACATGCCTTCCATCGCCGTCATCGGTGCAGGAAGTTGGGCCACAGCAATTGTAAAGATTCTGAACGAAGGACCATTGAACATTAAATGGTGGATGCGGTCCGATGAACAGGTTAACCATATTCAGCAGTTTTCCCACAATCCGCGGTATCTGAGCGATATTCAGTTGGATATGAATAAGGTAAAACCATCCTCCAATTTGGCTGAAGTGATTGCCAGTTCAGAAATGATCATTCTGGCTTTGCCTGCTGCCTTTGTTCATCAAACGTTGTCATTGCTGCCGGTGGATGCCTGGAGGGAAAAAATCATTTTCTCCGCCATTAAAGGCATGATACCGGAGCGTCATGAGATTATTTCCGATTACCTGCTTTCGGCCACAGGTATTCGTCCGCATCAGGTTGGAATCATTGCCGGACCTTGCCATTCCGAAGAAGTCGCCCTTGAACGTCAGTCGTATCTC
Organism: Chitinophaga pinensis; assembly: GCA_943333015.1. GTDB lineage: Bacteria > Bacteroidota > Bacteroidia > M30B66 > M30B66 > CALQRR01. The sequence goes on from CALQRR010000060.1 coordinate 3,931, forward strand.
ACCGTTTCAGCGGTGGATGAAGAACTGGCTTTACGCATGGCGCACATGCTCAATTGCCGGTATATCCATACCCACACCATTTTGAATGATGTGCAAGGAATTGAATACGCCACCGTGATGAAGAACATCATATCACTGGCCGTAGGCATTACCCGGGGAATGAATTATGGGGATAATTTTCAGGCTGTATTGGTTTCCAATGCCATGCAGGAGATGAAACGTTTTCTCGATGCGGCTGTTCCCAATGCACATCGCGACCTCAATGAAAGTGCCTATTTGGGCGATCTTTTAGTAACGGCGTATTCACAATTCAGCCGCAACCGCATCTTTGGTCAGATGATCGGCAAGGGCTATACAGTGAAGTCTGCACAACTCGAAATGAACATGATTGCCGAAGGCTTTTATGCCGTGCATTCTCTTAATGAAGTCAACAAAACTCTTGGTGTTGATCTTCCTGTATGTGATTTTGTTCACCGAATTCTGTACGAAGGAGGTTCACCTTCTCGTGAGATCCGTGTATTGGAAGCGAAGTTGAAATGAGGTATGAATGTGCTGATGCGGTGATGTGCTAATGTGCTAATTCGATAATGTGCTGATGGGGTAATGTGCTGATGAATAAATGGTTCATGCCACTGAAAGTAGCTGTAAGCATATCTTCACATCATTCATTAAAACATCATTCATTAAAACATCAATAATTAGCACATCAATAATTATCACATCAGCACATCAAAAATCAGCACATCATTTATTCTTCGGATACAGCATTCTGAATTCTTCAAAGGAAGGCAACGTGTTGTGTGACCACATATGGAGCACTTTAGATCCTTTCAGTAAGATCAATCCCGGATTGGCTCGAATCATGGTTTTTAACTGAGTGGCATCGGTGATGAAGAAGTCATATGGCGATTGCACTTCGTGGCGAAATTCATCAATGGCCTCTGGGGTATTGGCCGTTAGCCCGATAAAAGGAACGCCGGCTTTTTCACAGGCCATCGCAAACACATTTATGGTTGGCTGTATGTCGCGGTTCGCTTTGTCCAGATCGTAACTCACCAGGAAAAAGTGCAAACTATCGTGTTTCAGAAAATCTTCCGTGAATTCAGATCCTTCCACACTAGAAATACTGAAGTCGTGAATGGGTGCCTGTTCTCCGGGATCAAGTACAATTTGCTTGGTGTCGACAAACTTCCATTTTAGCGTATCAATTTCCCAGTTGATAGTATCTGTATACGGAGGTTTGATCATTTCCTCGTCCAGATTTGTCTGCAGGTTTTTGTAAATAAAACGGGTGTCGAATTTCCCCGGACGACCACCGTTCATTTGTTCCAGAATGTCATTGCCAACAGCATACGGACGAAAATCTATCACAGGCATATAGGTGAACGTATATACAGGAAATGCTGTGCTAAGTAAAATGGCGACTACCAAAAGCGCGTTGCTTATTTTTAAGTGTACGATCGGTTTGATGTGTGTGTATCCCATGACCAAAATGCTGATCAGGATTAACAATGCCACATCTTTTCCAAAGGATTGCCAAGGTGTGAGATGAAGTGCGTCTCCAAAGCAGCCGCAATCGGTTACTTTATTGAAATAGGCAGAGTAAAAGGTGAGGAATGTAAAGAAAACAATCATTGCCAATAACAGGTAAACCGTGAGCTTAACACGGTTGCCCAACAAAAGCATGACGCCTAAAATGACTTCAATAATGCAGATGGCAATGGCTTGAAAGACTGCTGTTGGAATGAGAAAATCTGTACCAAATACTTGAAAATATTCCTCCAGTTTATAGGCAAATCCGATGGGATCGTTGGCTTTGATCAAGCCGGAAATAATAAAAAGAACTCCTACAAGAATGCGGGAAAGCGTAACAAGGTACTTCATAAGCGGGCAGGGGAAATATGATTTTTCGGTGCTGAACAAAAATCAGGCCTACGATTCATTGAGTTTGATCAGTGCGAAAATGGCATAATTGATAATGTCCATGTAATTCGCATCAATGCCTTCAGAAACTAACGTTGCTCCTTCATTATCCTCAATTTGCTTGATACGCATCAACCTCACAAGAATCATATCGGTAAAGGAACTCACTCGCATATCACGCCAGGCTTCCCCATAATCGTGGTTTTTGCGCATCATCAACTCCTTCACCTGCGCAACGGTTTGCGCATACAACGCTTCCGATCGAGCCGTGCTCAAATCCAAATCGTTTTCTGTGCCGAGTTGCATTTGGATGAGCCCCATAATGGCATAATTGACAATGCCAATAAATTCAGGTTCAATGCCTTCGTCCACCAAATGCATGCCTTTTGTTTCGATGCCGCGGATACGGGAAGCTTTAATAAAAAGCTGATCTGTGATAGACGGAATGCGCAAAATGCGCCAGGAAGTTCCGTAATCAGTATTCTTTTTTAAGAAAATATCTTTGCACCCTTGAATGACTGCGTCGAATTGTGCCGATGTTTGTTGCATGGAAACCAGAATCAAGGGCACGAAATTAACATCCTCACCGGAAATCTGCAGTATTTCTCTGCAAGGAAAGCGCTTTTCCTTTGATAAGCCCTGTATCATGGGGATTTTAAATGTTACCGACGACTCTTTCTTTGCCGAAAGTCGTGTGAATTCGCGATCAATTCTGGATCTCGCCACCCGGCATGTGGAAGAAGGTGCCATTTTTCTCGATATCGGTGCATCTTCCAGTCGGCCCGGATCTCCCATCAGCGATCCTGTGGAAGAATGGTCGCGTTTAAAACCAGCGTTGGACATTGTTCGTCGTGCATTTCCATCTGTTTTCATTTCCATCGACACGTATCACAGTTCCGTTGCCCGCCAGGCTGTTGATGCCGGTGCTGATCTGATTAATGATATATCTGCCGGTAAAATTGATCGGCAGATGTTTTCCACCATAGCTGCACTCAAAGTACCTTATGTGTTAATGCATATGCAAGGATTGCCCGATTCCATGCAAACGAAACCCGAATACAAGGATGTGGTATATGAAGTTTTTCACGAACTCCGAAACACGCTGCAACAGCTGAATGCACTAGGAGTGGAGGAGGTGATAATTGATCCCGGTTTTGGATTTGGGAAGACGTTGGAACAGAACTATCAGCTTTTCAATAAAACGGAGATCTTTCACAAACTCAAAATGCCCTTGTTGGTAGGCGTTTCCCGTAAGTCGATGGTGACGCGTTTGCTCGACGTGAAGGCCGATGAAGCCCTCAATGGATCAACGGTGTTGCATACCATTGCTTTGCAAAAAGGAGCACAAATCCTGCGTGTTCATGATGTGAAAGCAGCCATGGAGACCATTCGTGTGATGGCGATGCTCCGATCGGTACAATCATCTTAATGCGTGCAGGGCTGGATCAGCTTCCTTACATTTGCCCCATGCAGCTCATGATCTCTTTCTTTATCACTTTGCGTTGGCTTGATGTGGTCGACATCGTGATTGTAGCGCTTCTGCTGTATCAACTATACAGCCTCGTTCGGGGAACAAGTGCGGTCAGTATTTTTTTTGGAATTCTGCTGTTTTACCTGCTTTGGTTATTAGTCAAGGCGCTCAACATGCAGCTGCTCGCGACTATACTCGGTCAGTTTATTGGCGTTGGAGTGATTGCGCTGATTATCGTATTTCAACAGGAACTTCGTCGCTTTTTATTGATGGTTGGTTCCCGAGGTATCTTTAACAAAGAGAACTTCAAAGGCTTTTCCGGGCTCAATTCGGTGGCATATGGTAGTTTAAATTACGAAGCCATTGTTTCGGCCTGTCAGAAAATGGCATTGCAACATACCGGCGCCCTCATTGTGCTCACTCGGAAATCGGATTTGAAGTACCACGCCAACACCGGTGAACGTCTCGATTCGGAAATCACCTCCAGCATTTTGGAATCCATTTTCTTTAAGAATAATCCCCTGCACGACGGAGCTGTTATTATCAGCAACAACCGTGTAAAGGCGGCTAAATGTGTTTTACCCTTAACTGAAAATACCATTTTCCCTTTTCAGTTGGGACTTCGACATCGCGCTGCCGTGGGAATTTCAGAGCAGTCGGATGCTATTGCTATTGCTGTTTCTGAACAAACCGGAGAGATCTCTATTGCTCGCAATGGCGCACTCAAAATCAATATTTCTCCCAAGCAATTACGCGAAGTGCTTGCGGAAGAATTCGACGATTGATAATAAATAATTTGTTTTAGGTGTTGATTTCAATGTTCAACTCAACATTCTTTTGAATTAGGCGGTTATATTTGCAGACACCATCACATAATCA
>CALQRR010000061.1 GCA_943333015.1 Chitinophaga pinensis
AAAGCGACATTGATATTTTGGTTGATCTTGACTATTCCAAAAGAATTGGATTGGGATTTATACAAATGAAAATTGACTTGGAGAAAATACTCAAAACCAACGTTGATCTGGTTTCCTCCAATGGTTTGTCTAAGCATATCCGACCAATAATTGAAAGTGAGAAACAGCTAATTTATGCACGGTAAATTAGGAGACAAAATTAGGCTTAATCACATTCTTGAGGCGATCATGGAAATTGAAAGCTATCTGAATAAAGTTGATTTTGATACGTTTCTTAAAAATTCCATGATGAGATTTGCTTGCATAAAGCAGATGGAAATTGTTGGAGAAGCGAGTAATCATATTTCCGAAGACGTTAAGAATAAATTTTCGGAAATTGAATGGTCGCAGATAGTTGGAATGCGTCATGTATTTGTTCATGAGTACTTTGGAGTTGACATCAGGTTAGTTTGGGAAATTATTAAAAATGACCTCCCTGAATTTAAAGCCAAAGTGATCGCCATCATTGGGACAATCGAGTAAGGCCACATCAGCTAACAGCATCAGCCTCCCAAAGCGGTGTTTATACTCCCAAGACTGTTTTTTAATAGCCAAGTTTCCAAAATCTTCATCAACACATATTGTTATACCTCAATTTTGCGAAGTAGCAATCTCAACGTAAGTCTTCCGTTATTTGAAACACATGAATAGCGCCTTTTTATTTTCTCTGCTGCTTGGGATAATCCTTCCCTTTCAATCCTTTCAACCGGAACGGAGTGTCCTTTCCCAAAGTGTTGCCCCAGCTTCCGACACGCTATATTGGAAAACCGATGTAAAACTCAATTGGGCCGATTTTCAGTCGACCGCTCCCGGTGGCCATAATTTTGCCGCCTACACGTTTACCATCATCACCATGGAATACGAAGTGCTGGAGCGAGGAACGCACATTCAACCACGTTTTACCGTGAGATCGGCCTTTCAACGCAGCAAATCTTGGGTCGATCGCAAGGATCCTTTGGCACAAACACCCGAAATTCTCGCCCACGAGCAGCTGCATTTCAACATCTCCGAAATTACCGCTCGCGACCTGCGCAAGAAACTGAGATCAAAAAAATACACCTCCAATTACCGCAAAGAAATCCGCGGCATTTATGAGCAGAGCATCCAACAAGGTGATGACATGCAGAAGCGTTACGACAAAGAAACGCGTCACGGCTTGAGCAAAGAAGCGCAAAAACGCTGGTCATCGTTTGTCGCTGAGCAATTGAATAATCAAGAAAGCTGAGACAGAAACCGCGATACGTTTGCAAACACGCGGACTTCTGTTTCGTTATACTGCTGCGGCTCAAACGTTTTGCCGGTAATGTGTTCGTATAACTCAATGTACCGTGCCGAAATCTCCTGAATAAAATCCTCTCCCATGGTTGGAATTGCCTGGCCTTCTTTGCCCTGAAAACCTTGGCTGATTAACCATTGACGCACGAATTCTTTACTCAGCTGTTTTTGGGTTTCACCCCGGGCTTGTCGTTCGGCGTATCCATCGGCATAAAAATACCGCGAGGAATCAGGTGTGTGAATCTCGTCAATCAAAAGAATTTCCCCTTCCGCCGTTTTCCCGAATTCATATTTCGTATCCACCAAAATCAACCCACGTTCGGCCGCCATCTCCGTTCCCCGCTGAAACAAGGCCCGGGTATACGCTTCCAGCTGCAGGTAATCGTTTTCCGAAACAATGCCCTGTCGCATAATTTCCTCGCGGGAAATGTCCTCATCATGCCCTTCCGATGCTTTGGTTGTCGGTGTGATGATGGGAGTTGGGAGTTTATCATTTTCCTTCAATCCTTCAGGCAGGTCCACGCCGCAAATGCTTCGTTTACCAGCAGCATATTCACGCGCGGCATGACCGGCTAAATAGCCACGAATCACCATTTCAACTTTAAACGGGGTGCACATCCGGCCAACGGCCACATTGGGATCCGGCGTGCCTAACAACCAGTTGGGAACAATGTCGCGCGTGGCGTCCAAAAAATAAGTCGCGGTTTGATTCAACACCTGTCCTTTAAAGGGAATGCCTTTGGGCAATACCACATCAAAGGCCGAAATCCGGTCGCTTGCCACCATCACCAAAAATTGATTGCGAATGGTATACACATCGCGCACTTTTCCGCGGTAGAAAGCAGTTTGTCCTTCAAACAGGAAATCAGTTGCGCGGAGGCTGCTCAGGCTGGTTGGCTTGGTATGCATGGAGTATGGCGGTAACGAGTTTATGTCGAATCACATCACTGGTATCGAGGTGAATAATCTCAATGCCTGGAATGTTTTGAAGTATGCGAATGCCGGTGGCCAGTCCGGAGGCCTGATTGCGCGGAAGGTCAATTTGGGTTAAATCGCCCGTGATGAGGAATTTGGCCGATCGTCCCATCCGTGTGAGAAACATCTTGAGCTGGGCTTCGGTGGTGTTTTGGGCTTCATCTAAAATGACAAAAGCATTGTCGAGCGTTCGGCCGCGCATAAATGCCAGTGGTGCAATTTGAATGATGCCGGTTTCGAGGAACAGCGCGAGCTTATCGGCCGGAATCATATCGAGCAGTGCATCGTACAAGGGCTGCAGATACGGATCGAGTTTTTCTTTCAAATCGCCGGGTAAAAAACCCAGATTCTCGCCTGCTTCCACTGCCGGTCGGGTGAGAATAATCCGCTTTACTTCCTTGTTTCGCAAGGCTCTTACGGCCAGTGCAACAGCGGTATAGGTTTTTCCAGTTCCCGCCGGGCCAATCGCAAAAACCATGTCATTGGTGTACGACGCAGTCACAATACGACGCTGATTGGGCGTACGGGCTTTTACCACCAACCCGTTGTTGCCAAACACAATCACATCCGAACCACCACCTTGTTCGGGCGCAAGTTCGGGCAGATCGTTATCGGGATTCATCAGCTTTTTTACAAGCTGCTCACTCAAACTGCCATAGCGCTGCTGATGGGCGATGAGTGTTCCGAGTTTCTGTTCAAAGACAGCGATATCGATTTCTTCCCCCTGAACTTTCAAATCCAGTCCGCGGGCAACGAGTTTGAGTTTAGGAAAATATGCACGGATCTGATCGAGCGTCTCGTCATTAACACCGTAAATCTCCACAGGATTAACGTCCGGGAGTCGGATGGTTTTTTCTGTCAAAAGCGGAAAGGATAGTTGTTAGGAATTGCTGAAATGCACGGTTGCATATCACCTACAAATAAATGAATTTTGACACGCCCTTCCAAGCAAGGGATTTCAACAATGGCATTCATAACCTTAACCACCGATATGGGACTGAGCGACTATTACGTTGCAGCAGTGAAAGGCGCCATTTTGACCCAGTTGCCCGAAGCCGTGATTGTGGATATCACGCACGATATTCCCAAGTTCGACCGGATGAAAGCGGGGTTTGTACTGCGCAATGCATATGCGCATTTTCCTGCGGGAACGGTTCATATCATTGGCGTGGAGACGCTCGAGGATGAAGACACGCCGCATGTGGCGGTAAAGATCAACGGGCATTATTTTGTGGGTGCTGATTCGGGCATTTTTTCCCTGTTGTTTTCTCCGCAGTTGGCCGATGAAGTGGTGCAGCTCAACATCCGCAAAGAGCCAACAGCCCGTTCTTTTCCTACGTACGATTTGTTTGTGACCGCCGCCTGTCACTTGGCACGGGGCGGAACGTTGGAAGTCATTGGGCGCAAAATTCGTGGTTTCCGGCAAAGTTTGATGCTTTCGCCAACACGCGGAGAGTCGCATCTCGGGGCGAGTATCATCTATATTGATTCCTACGGGAATCTCTTTACCAATATCCGTCAAGAGCAGTTTGAAGAGCGCCGTCAGAATGGGAAATTCGAGATAGTATTGCGCAAATCTTCTCAAAATATCAGCCGCATCAGCCGCAGCTACAATGAAGTAGGTGAAGGGGAGATGTGTGCCTTGTTTAATGCATCGGGATATCTGGAAATTTCTATTAATCGGGGTTCTGCGTCGCGTTTGATTGGTCTTCGGGTAAACGATACTATACGTGTAGAATTCGATGTTGATACGGATCGTTGAAATGCATTTCAGAACAGATGCCCGGGAGGCATTTCTGGAGCTCTTTCATGCCAGTAAAGAGAAGATCCGGAATTTTCCGGGGTGTCAACACCTGGATCTCCTGAATGAACCAGCCGATCCCTGTCATTTTTTTACCTACAGCTATTGGGAAAACGAAACGGCATTGAACCGCTACCGGGATTCAGAACTTTTTGCAGTGACCTGGGCTAACACCAAATCGGGATTCGATCAAAAGCCTCGCGCTTGGTCATTGGACAAACTCGTCTCGCTCCCCAGTTAAAATCTGATTTAAATTTCCCATCTACCAAAAACGGAATTGTCTTTTTCTGTGCAGAATAGCTCTAAAAAAACATTTTTCACGTTAAATATTCTTCGCCTGAGCGGAGGTGTCTCCAGATTACAGTGTTGATATTCAGTAAATTTAAGAATTACTCCAGCCCGATTGTGCTTTTTTCTTACACTGTAAGAGCAGACGGCTTCGGTCTGTATTCGGGTATAACTACACGTATAGCTTTGAACGTACAAACCACACATGATAAATCACACCACCATGAATCGAATTATTACTCACATACTACCGCTTTTGCTCGCTTTTATTGCGAGTTCAGCACATGCTGCCGAAAAGATCTGGACCGGAGCAACGGGAAGCAATTGGAATACGGCGGCTAACTGGTTACCAACTGGCGTTCCTGTTACCGCCGATGATGTCATTTTTGATGGATCGGTAAGTTCCTCCGGATGCAGCTTGCCCTCCTCCGTGATTATCCGCAACCTGCATGTTTTGCCGAGTTACACAGGAACTATTTCCGGAATGAATCAATCATCGGCGATCCTCACGGTTGCTCAGGTGATGCAGCTTTCCGGAGGAACACTTTCTACCGGGCTTTCTAAATTGAAAGTGATGGGGCAGCTGTGGGTCGATGGTGGTTCGTTGAATAAAGGTTCTGTGGGAATTTGTTCGATCATCGATTTGAAGATCAGCAGTGGTTCATTCACTATACAAGATGCACCGGTAGAGATACTGGGCAACTTCTTGTTGGAAGGCGGAGCGTTTCAAACCGGATCAGGAAGTTTTATCGTGAAAACATCGTATCAGCAAAGTGGTGGTAGCTTTGCGAAGACAGCAGGTGTTGGTACATTTAGTCCAACCGGCAATTTGAGCATCTCTGGCGGCACATTCGATTGTCAGAATGCCTCCATGACTTTCAAATCACTTGCACTCAGCAATGCTATTTTTAACGGCGGTGCCGGATCTGTTTATTTTAACGGAAATCTGGACATCACCAGTGCATCCTTCTTGAAAACTTCGGGCGCTGTCTATATGAATGCTGCTTCCGCGTTTAACGCAAGCGATGCCACTATTCAATTGGGGACAGCGGCGTTCAATGCAAACGCGATCACCATCAGCGGTGGAACAGCCAACCTCGGAACAGGAAATCTGATTGTGAATGGAACTGCAACCTTTCTTAATACCGATGTTTCGAAACCTGCTGGCAACTCCAATTTTGGAAGTATTTATAGTGTAAATGCTCAGTCAAGCTCCGTTGTTTTCGGCACCGGTCTTCTCAATATCGGCGCATTGAGTCTACAAGAATCCCTTTTCAATGCAGGAAGTAATACGCTCAATGTTGAAGGAGATATCAGTATTTCTGGGGCATCTCAGTTTACCAAGACCAGCGGATTTGCACAACTTTCTATCAATGGCCAATTGGCTATCACAGGCGGTGCGGTGAATCTGAGTGGCTGTTCTCAAATCAATACAGGTCGCTGGAATCAAAGTGCAGGAACATTCGCTTGCGGATCGAGTCCTATGCAGGTTCGTGGCAATCTCGAACTTTCCGGAACATCGGTTTTTACAGCACCCGCAGCATTACTTGATCTTCAAGGCAGCTTCCGACTGATCAGTGGTACATTCAATCACAATACAGGAACGCTGCGCATGAGCGGAACCGCTTCAACAACGTATAGCATTTTGGGTAGTCCGGTTTTTCATGTGCTGGAAATCACTAATACTGCAGGTGTTAACCCAAAGACCGTTGAAGTATACGGCACCGTTCAAATCAATCAGAATCTCTGGTTGAAAAATGGCAGTGTAGCTAATCGTGCTATCCGTTTGAATACGGGAACTCTGAATCTGTTAAGTAACCTCAATATCAGCGATTACCGCTGTACCGAAATCAGCCCGGGAACAGCAACATTGCTCTTTAGCGGCAGCTCTACACAAACCATTTTGGGAACATCAACTACAACGGGCGTGGGAGTTCTTCCCGCTATTTTTATTGATAAAACGGGCGGTTTAGTGCAACTGACAAACAACGTTTGTTTTGGAAATGGTTTCGGGCATCAGAACGCTAGCATTGAATTTGATCCCGCCATGGTCTATGAAATGGCCGGCGGTGCGTTTTCGGTTGAAAATCTCTTAATTCCTAAAGTTCGCGTGTCGGGAACGGCAACGTTGACTAGCTCGATGGTTGTACTGGGGAATTTGGAACTTCTTCCATCAGGATTTCTGATGAACGGCAGCAATGCCTTAAACATTAACGGAGATTTGATCAACGAAGGACGCTTTCAAAACATGAACGGATCACTTAACGTGAGCGGATCGTTGTCCAACAGTGGCGAGTTTGCGGCAAACAGTGGTTCGATGAACGCCTTGTCGGGCATTACGCAAGAAAGCGGTGTCTTTTCCTGCGGAACTGGACAAGTTAATTCCCTCGGTACATTGACTATTAACAACGGCAGCTTTAATTGCGCCAGTGGATCGGTAGTGGTCAGCGGAACATTGAATCAGAATGGCGGTCAGCTCAACGGAAATACCAATGGCGGGACGTTGATTGTGAGTCAGCATTTTAACCAAGTAGCCGGAATTTACAATGCACAATCCGGTATTTTGAATATTGGCGGTACACTCAATCTTGCAGGTACATTTATCCGGGGAACAGGCACTGTTAATTTCAATGGATTCGGACCTCAAACCATTCCTGCTTTGTTTTACAACAAGCTTTCGATTGCAGGTAGTGGCCGACTGATTACACTTTCATCGGGAGAAATTCGGATTGCGGCTGCCGCCGGTGGTTTTGCTCCCAATGCCTCCAATCTGTATACAACGACCAACAACACGATCAATTACAATAACAACGGCAATCAGGATGTAACGGGTTTTGTATACAACAACCTTACTGTTTCGCGGTCAGGCACCAAAAGTATTCTGGCCAACTCATCCGTGAAAAATACGTTGCGCGTAATTAATTCCGCTATTCTGGATGCAGATGGCGTTTCGAACAACCGCGTATTGACCTTGATCAGTAATCAAAACCAAACGGCGCGTATTGATCAGATTACATCCACAGCATCTATCGTTGGGAACTTAACGGTTCAACGTTGGACACGTGGAGGAATCCGGTCCAATCGTTTCATCGCTTCGCCTGTGGATACCGTGGGAGGAATTAAGTTTAAGCAAGTAAAAGACAATGTACTTTTATTTGGACCGGGGAATACTGCTAACGGATGGGATAATCCGACTGTTTACACAACAAATGTTTGGGTATTCAATGAAACATTAGCCAATGGCAGCGAATGGCGTTCACCTGCCACGACCAATCAAGTTTTGCCAACAGGAACAGGATTTCTATTATACCACTTGGGTGACCGCACGCAAACTGCAAACACACTTCCCAATGCCGCCACGATTGATTTCAAGGGCATTCCGAATCAAGGGGTGTTGAATCTGCCCGTGAGCTGCACTGGAGGATGTATTCCTACTGACAATGGTAATGGCTGGAATCTGATTGCCAATCCGTATGCATCACCCATCGACTGGGATTCACCGGAGTGGACTAAGAGTGGTATCTCGAGCACCATCTACATTTGGAATCCACGGATTAACCAATATGCTTCTTACAATTCGGCCAATCCGGGAGCTGCTACCAATGGTGGTTCACGGTACATCGGACCGGGACAGGCTTTTTTCATGAAAGCCACCGCCAGTGGGCCAGTATTGACAGCACGAGAAACTATTAAAACCAGTCAGTTTCCAGATACTTTGTTGTTTCGTGTTGGAGCTCCGCAAGAGCAACTCCGTTTGCTGATTACAGAAAAAGGAACAGAAACGCAAGAT
>CALQRR010000062.1 GCA_943333015.1 Chitinophaga pinensis
ACTCCATCTGCATCAATAACACAGGTAGTTGTAAAATCAGAGCCATCCCCCGCAAGACCTCCAGTAAGACTGATTGTTTCAGGAAGTGCTTTACGAAAACCACGAACCAATTCAGTCCCGTTTACATTCAGTCCATCTGACAGAATAAATACGTGCCGCAATGTTTCATCTAAAAGTGAGGACGCTAATTTTTCAGCAGCTGCGTAACTGTCTGAAGGAGTATCAATCTCTAGAAAAGAGGATTTTACAAATGATTTTTCAAAATGAATGGCTGTAACAGCAAGGCTATCATCCAAAACGCTTGTCCCCAAAATCTCTCCGGATGTTGAGCAACCCATAAGTTGAGCTGATGGATACTTTTTTCGAACATCATTCAGGCGTTCTTTCTCAGATAGAGCCTGTCGGGAACCGAAAATCAAAACAACTTGCGGTAAGAACTCAGCCGCATTGGTGCTAACTTCTGAAAGCCATCCATTGGAAGGCGTCCAATTCATTTGCTCAAGAATCATTGACGTGTAGATTTAGACCATGCAACCAAGTTACAATTTTGGTATTGCAATTATTACGTCTTCCGTTTAATGATGTTTTAACAAAGAAAGCCAGAATCTTACCCGGAAAGAAACGTTCAAAACACCTTCAACATACAGCTGTAGTATGATTAAGTGCTTCTGAATATTTATTCAAACGCATGATTGTAAAAAAATATTACATCAACGAATAAGCGTGACGCTACCCTTGAATTCTTTTTCCTGCATCAGTGCGTCTTTTACTTGGATGATATAAAAATAAACACCGTCCGGGCTATTGCCAGCACTACTTGTTCCATCCCAACCAGAAGCAACCCCCTCCCACTCATATACTTTATTTCCCCACCGATTAAATAAGACTGCATTGAGCTCCGTAATACCTAGGGTTTTGATTTTAAACTGATCATTCATGCCATCTCCATTAGGAGTAAAACTATTGGGGATAAGTACTTCTATTTTATCAGATATCACTTCAATGGTGCGACTCAGTGTATCTGCACAGCCTGACGCATTAGAACAAATCAGTGTAACTGTATAATTCCCCAGTGAAAAAATGGTTGCATTTCCTGATGAAATTGAAGCAGGAGAACCATCAATAAACCAATTACACTGATCCGCTTGCTGACTTTGATCTTCAAATATTACAGACAATGGTTCTGATCCAGATTGGGGACTGGCGGTAAAAGATGCCGTCACGCTCGCATCAATTAAGGTATAAACAGCTTCATCAGTATTACAGGCGCCAGTTATAACAAGTGAGTATGTTCCGGCAGTACTGACCTGAATAGAAGATGAAGTTTCCAACGTTGACCAAACATTTCCAGTGGAGGAAGATGAAATCAGCTCAATGAAACCTGGCCCACAAAGCACAGAAGGACCATTGACCTGAATCGAAGCCTCAACAGGTTGCTGCGGATCCAGACTAAGCTCCACTGCAGCAGAAATACATGTTCCGTTTGTAGCAGTGAGCCAGTAAGAAAGTTGACTGTTTGATATAGGCTGAAACGAAGCTCCTGTAGCAACTTCATTTGTTAGCGCTGCATCACTGAACCAGTCAATCTGAAAAGCAGAAGTTGCTGTTAATACTGGTAGAGCAGCTCCCAAACAAAAAACAACAGGGCTAATAAATGTGGGAACCTCGGGTTGTTCATTAAAAACAACATTGACAATAGCTGGATTTCCGGCACAAGCACCCACTTGCTGGGTTACATAAAAACTGGCATTTAGACCTGCAGTCGGAGTGAATGTAGAATTCGTGCTCAGCATTTGCGTTAACGCAGCATCGGCATACCAATTAAACGTTGCCCCACTTGCTCCAGAAGCAGATAATTGTACGGGAATTTCTCCTGAGCAATAGATTGTTTGTCCTGTAATAATAGGTGGCACAGGAGATGGTATTATGATAGCGGTTTGTTGAGCCTGTGATGCGCATGTTCCGGATCCTACCGCATAAGTTATCACAACAGAACCCGATAAACCCGAGGGATTGAATTGCGTTCCGCTTACACCACTGCCCGACCATGTACCACCGGTTATTCCTGTTAAAAGATTATTGAGTTCGATGACTGGAGAAGAAGAACACACGGTTCCAGGATTTGTAAATGAAGCTACTCCTGCTGCTGTTACGATGATCGTTTGAGTTGAAATAGAAATGCAACTTCCACCTCCAACAGCATACGTAATGTCATAACTACCCGACAAAGCAGTGGGATCAAATATTCCAGTTGTAACACCCGTTCCACTCCAAGTGCCTCCAGTTGTACCTGTTACAAGTGTGTTTAAATCTATTGGTGATGCGGTATTGCACACAGAGCCTGGACTTGTCCATGTGGCATTCGCTTCTAAAAAAGGAGCTGTACAACCATCATTCGAATAAGTCACATTTCCATCAAATGCAAAATTTGCGGTCGCTCCATCGGCCGAACCGGGCAATCCAGCTGTATTAACGAGTAAAGAACGGTCGTAAGAAACCTGATCAGAACATCCAGCAGGTGCATTGAAAGTCATTGATAATGTTCGAATGCCCATTCCGGAATTGGCAAAATTACCAGTGGGAGATGTCGAACAATGAAAAATGATGTACAACGTGTCACTCAATCCGGCAAATGAATTCGCAGTAACATCCATGTTGAAGCCAGAAATCAGCAATACTTTACTGTTGGCGGGAAGTACTCCAGCGGTTGGCTCTTTCAAAAATCCACAGGATTGAATAGTTGCATTCAGTTGAATGACTTTTTGAGCCGTTGAAGCATCCTGACAAACACCGTCCCACGAATTGGCTGTTGTGGCCCAGACAACATTTAAATCGGAAGTATTTAAAGGATTGGGGCCGACAAGAAACCGAACCATTTCATTTTGACCTTCTCCACCAGAAGGAGCACAGGCATCTACCAGAATACTTTCAATTTCAAAACAGGTGCTTGTTTGAGAAACAGCTGATTTACAAAGGACCGTTAGTATAAAAACAAAAAAAATAACTCCACGCATATTTTCAGATTTTCAGGGGAATGCGAAATTATCTATTCCTGTTTACGTGGGAGTTCTATTTTAATGAAAAAAATGTGAATTCTTTATTAAGATATCAGCTCATTCCTGCTATTGTAAAGATGTCAACCAGCCTATATTTGCATATGCAGGAAACCATTTTGATACTTGACTTTGGATCACAGTACACACAGCTGATTGCCAGAAGAGTACGTGAACTGAATGTGTATTGTGAGATTCATCCTTACAATCATTTCCCTAAACTGGGAGTGCATGTAAAGGGCATGATTCTTTCTGGAAGCCCGCATTCTGTAAAAGAAGTAGATCGTCCCGAGATTGATCTCGCACTGCTCGAAGGCATAGCTCCTATTTTAGGTGTTTGTTATGGTGCTCAATATATTGCTGAAACACAAGGGGGAAAAGTGGAACGATCGTCAACACGGGAATATGGTCGTTCATATTTGCATGTAAGGAAAGAAAGCAGACTCCTAAAAAAGATCCCTCACCTTTCTCAAGTCTGGATGTCTCATGGAGATACCATCACAGCCATTCCGCAAGGATATCGAATTTCGGCAGGAACAGAAGATATTCCGGTAGCTGTTTTCGAAAATGATGAGAAGCAGGTGTATGCTATTCAGTTTCACCCCGAAGTCACTCATTCGACCGATGGTTTGCAATTGCTATCCAATTTCGTTCTTGATATCTGCGCCTGTCATGGATCTTGGACGCCTTCGTCCTTTATAGAAACAACAATAGCTGAACTTAGAACCAAGATTGGGACAGATAGAGTTGTTCTTGGGCTAAGCGGCGGTGTTGACTCGTCTGTTGCAGCAATGTTGCTCAATGAAGCAATCAGCGATCAACTTTACTGCATTTTTGTTGATAATGGATTGTTGCGTAAAAATGAATACACACAAGTGTTGCACGATTACCGTGAAATGGGATTGAATATTCATGGAGTAGATGCCTCGCATCGGTTTCTACATGCGTTAAAAGACATCAGTGATCCGGAACAAAAACGAAAAATTATTGGCCGAACGTTCATTGAAGTTTTTGATGAAGAAGCACAAAAAATCTCGGAAGTAAAATGGCTTGGGCAGGGGACTATTTACCCGGATGTGATAGAATCGGTCTCTGTGAATGGACCATCGGCCACAATAAAGTCGCATCACAATGTTGGCGGGCTTCCTGATCATATGAACCTTCAGGTGGTAGAACCACTTAGAGCATTGTTCAAAGATGAAGTCCGTAAAGTAGGACGTGCGCTGGGCTTGAGTCCGACTATCTTAAACCGACATCCTTTTCCTGGACCAGGATTGGCCATCCGAATTTTAGGAGATATATCACCAGAAAAAGTTCGGATACTTCAGGAAGCAGATGCTATTTTCATGGATCTACTTCGCAGCAGCGGTGAATATGATAAAGTATGGCAAGCTGGTGCGATTTTCCTTCCGGTGAAAAGTGTTGGCGTAATGGGGGATGAGCGGAGTTATGAGAACGTCATCTGTTTGCGTGCCGTAACATCTCATGACGGAATGACGGCCGATTTTTCCCATCTTCCTTATCCATTACTGAGTAAAATTTCTAACGAGATCATCAATAAAGTAAAAGGCATTAATAGAGTGGTTTTTGATATCAGTTCAAAGCCACCTGCAACCATCGAATGGGAATGATACATACAGCTTTAAAAACTCTGCTTCTCCTATTTATCCTGAGCTTTGGGATGTGCCAAAAAGCATTTTCACAACAGGATACTTCCAAGGTATATGAGTGGAATGGTGGATTAATCCGTTTCCATACTGTGGAAAAGG
This sequence comes from Chitinophaga pinensis, assembly GCA_943333015.1. Taxonomy (GTDB): domain Bacteria; phylum Bacteroidota; class Bacteroidia; order M30B66; family M30B66; genus CALQRR01. Next base: position 4,823 of record CALQRR010000062.1, read on the forward strand.
GCAAAACACTTTACAGCATCTCTAAAATGTTTCAGGTGAAACAGGAAGACATTCTGTTGATGAACCCCAGTGCTGAAAATGGCCTAAAAACAGGCATGGTACTTCGTATTCCGGTTGCGGCCAGTAAATCAGACAAAGCTCCAGAAAAGGAACAACCCAAATCGTCTCAACAACATACCGTTAAAGCAAAAGAAACTGCATTTGGCATTGCTAAAATGTATGGACTAACTGTTGCTGAACTGGAAGCAATGAATCCTGAAATTCAACAGGGACTGAAGCCTGGAATGCAATTGTATGTCTATCCGGCTTCTGTTAAAAAACCGGAAGATCCTAAAAAGACTGCCGAACTTATGTCAGACAGAAGGTCGAAGTCGAACGAGGGGAATCCCGTCAAAGAAGAATCCGTTTCCTGTTCTGTTTTATCGAAAGAGCAACAAAACAGACCTTTTCAGATAAGCATTTTGCTGCCGTTTTTTCTTCCCTCAGGCGAGGAATTAAATCCTAAAGCTCGCATTGGACTGGATTTTTATAGTGGCGCCAAACTAGCACTCGACTCACTTAAGAAGCTCGGATATCAAATAACGGTTCATGTATTCGATTCTCAAAACGACTCTACTTCTGTCGATGATTTTCTAAAAAATCCGGCGCTGGCAAAATCAGATCTAATAATAGGACCACTTTACAGTTCTGCCTTTATCCGGGTGGCTGAGTTCGCAAAAAGTAAAAATATTCCTGCAGTATCTCCTTTTTCTCAAAGTGATGCATTGCTGACTTCATACCCCAATGTGATAAAAGTGATCCCTGATTTACTCAGTCAGATTCAACAAAGCGGGCCGGCACTCAAAAAGCTGCATCCCAATGCGCGTTATACATTGATCAGAAACAGCAATGAAAAAGATAAAGAACTAGCGGATGCTTTTAAAAGCAGTTTACTGGTTTCTGCAGCCATTTCACCGGATGATTTTCAAGAAATTACCTACAGTAGTATGAGTGATTTATTAGAGAAACTGTCTGAGGCAAATGAAAATGTGATTTTATTCCCATCAACGGTGCAAGTGCAGGTAATCGATTTTGTTGGACGTTTAAGTGCTGCCCGGACGGGAAAACGCATCACTTTGGTGGGCTTGAACGATTGGAATAACTATGAAAACATTGAGTTTGACCATTTGAACAACCTCAACTTTACTTGTGCAGCGCCATCGAGCACAAATCATTCATCGGGTGCGGCACGTTTATTCCAAAGCCGCTTTAAAGAAGAATTCAAAGGAGAACCAACATTCTATGCCTATCAGGGATTTGATGTTACATTTTACTTTTGTAAACAAATTGCCAGCTATGGGAAGTCTTTTCTGAAATGCCTTCCGGAAGTTCCGTTGGTTTGCGGAATAAATTCATGTTACCGGTACTCCCGAATAGGAGAAAACGACGGGTATGAAAATCAATTTATTTACTTGCTCGAAATGGATAATTTCGAACTGAAACGCAGGAATCAACCTTGACAAAAGAATTTATAGCTGAACAGTTCAAGCTTTTACAGACATCAATCATTCAGCAACTTGAAGCAGCCGATGGCGGTGCTACATTTATAACTGATTCGTGGGATCGTGCCGAAGGCGGTGGTGGAATAACACGGGTGATTCAAGATGGTGCTGTTCTTGAAAAGGGCGGCGTGAACTTCTCAGCCGTTCATGGACCGCTAGCAGAACAGGTATCAAAAATGATGCAGGTTGAACCCGGAAATTTCTTTGCAACAGGCGTTTCCATAGTACTGCATCCGCACAATCCATTCGTACCGATTATTCATATGAACGTTCGGTATTTTGAGATGAGTAGCGGAGAATATTGGTTTGGAGGAGGAATCGACCTTACTCCTCACTATATTCAAAAAGAACAAGCAGGCGTTTTCCATCAGCATTTAAAAAACGTATGCGATCAACACAATGCCACTTTTTATCCTTCATTTAAAGAATGGGCCGATCGTTATTTCTTTATCCCCCACCGCGATGAAACCCGGGGTGTTGGTGGAATCTTTTTTGACCGACTAAACGAGACGGGTACTTCGATGAGTAAGGAAGCCATCCATGCATTTGTGATGGACATCGGCAATGCATTCGCGCCCGTGTACACGCGGTTTATGAAAGAAAATGCAACTATTCCATATACCGCTGAGCACAAACGTTGGCAGCTACTTCGCAGAGGGCGATATGTGGAATTTAATCTCGTCCACGATAAAGGAACACGTTTCGGACTCGAAACAGGAGGACGCATCGAATCGATTCTGATGAGTTTGCCGAAGCTGGCCTCTTGGGAATATGATGTTCAGGTGGAAAAAGGAAGTCCGGAAGAATACACCCTCCTGCACTTGAAAAAAGGAATTAACTGGTTGGAAGCTTAACGAAGGTCGTTGAGTTCGAATCCTGGGAATTCTGATGTGCGGTAAGTGAATACAGCATCTTCCACGTTTTCATTTGTTGCAAACTTCTTGATGTCATAGGTATACAGGTTACCGTTTTTCCCTTTGATTTCTGACTTTACAACCTGTAAGGAGTTCTTATCAATAAACAGCCGGATACTGTTGTAATCTTTCTCTTTCGGATTGATTGGAAACAGATCAATGGTGTGTACTACTTTCGTTCCCAGTTTTTCCTCTTTAATGTATTTGTGGCGAAATCCTTTTTCATACATCGTGAAGATGTTCTTGGGATTTAATGCGTCATCACCAGAACCCGGTTTGCTGACTTCAACTTCTTTGTCGGCTTTGAGAACCTTCCACATCGTTTTTCCGTCAGAAATCACTAGCTGATCTCCCATCTCCAAACGGTATTTGTCGCCTTTGAGAATTAGTTTCCAGCTTTGTGTGGTGTTGATTTTTCTATCCTTATTGACGAGTGAATACGAAAACTCCGTTCTGATAGTGGAGTAGGAACGGGTCTTAGCACTGAGTTTATCCAGAATGCTTTTCGCTTTTTTATCCTCCTGAGAAAACGTCTGGAGGTTTGAAAAAAGAAGTAGGAAAGTAAAAAACAATGTTCTGTTCATAGGATGATTTTTAAGCATTGCCGTTGTTATTTAACAACTGTTCCAACGACAATGCGTCTTTGATAAGTACTTTACGGGCCTTACTACCTTCAAAAGGGCCGATTATTCCAGCCTTTTCTAACTGATCAATAATCCTGCCTGCACGATTATATCCGAGTTTTAATTTACGTTGAAGCAATGAAGCAGAACCCTGTTGATGCATCACAATGATATGAGCGGCTTCATCAAACATAGAATCTCGAT
>CALQRR010000063.1 GCA_943333015.1 Chitinophaga pinensis
CGGCTTCAATCGTTGCCGCTTACTGCCAAATCAAGCGTAATTCTTCACATACACTATTACGTTTATCTATTCATTTTTGGTGGTTTTTGGTTCCAAATTTTCGTAATTCGTAATTCGTAATTCTTTAAAATATACTCCGTGCAACAACTTATTGAATGCGTTCCTAATTTTTCCGAAGGCGTTAACCTTCACATCATCAAACAAATCACCGACGAAATCGAAGCTATCGAAGGCGTTCGTCTTCTCAATGTCGATCCGGGAAAAGCAACAAACCGCACTGTCGTTACTTTTGTTGGAGCACCAGCACAGGTAATAGAAGCGGCTTTTCAGGCCATGAAAAAAGCGGCCGAACTCATCGACATGAGTAAACATTCCGGTGAACATCCCCGCATGGGCGCCACGGATGTGTGTCCGCTCATTCCCATTTCTGGAATCAGCATGGAAGAAACGGCAGCATATGCACGTAAACTGGGAAAACGCGTGGGCGAAGAGCTGAACATCCCCGTTTATCTTTACGAATCCGCAGCCATTATTCCAGGACGAAACAACCTCAGTGAAATTCGTGCAGGGGAATATGAAGGCTTTTTTAAAAAAATCCATCAAACCGAATGGAAGCCGGATTTCGGTCCTGTGGAGATGAATCCAAAAGCAGGAGCCAGTGTGATCGGCGCACGTGATTTCCTCATAGCTTTTAACGTAAACCTCAATACAACATCGGTGCGTCGGGCCAATTCTATTGCTTTTGATGTGCGCGAACGCGGACGTGTGAAACGCGAAGGAGATTCGGTCACCGGCAAGATCGTTAAGGATGAGAATGGCAATCAGGTATGCATTCCGGGTAGTTTAAAATCGGTCAAGGCTATCGGTTGGTTCATTGAGGAATATGGCGTTGCTCAAATCTCCATGAACCTCACAAACATCCGAGTAACTCCTGTCCATAGTGCATTCGATGAAGTTTGCAAGAAGTCGGAAGCCCGCGGAATTCGGGTAACTGGGTCTGAATTGGTTGGCTTACTTCCACTGAGTTGCTTGCTGGATGCTGGACGTTATTTCTTAGAGAAACAACAACGATCTACGGGAGTATCAGAATCTGAACTGATCAAGATTGCAGTGAAATCGATGGGACTGGATGAACTCGGACCATTTGAACCCGAAAAACGAGTAATCGAATACTTGCTCCGGGATGCTTCAGAAGAAAAGCTTGTGAGCATGAGTCTGAAAGCATTTGCCGATGAAACATCGTCTGAATCTCCAGCTCCGGGTGGCGGCTCCATTTCGGCGTATGTTGGAGCACTCGGCATTGCGCTTGCAGGCATGGTGGCCAATCTCAGTTCGCATAAGCGCGGCTGGGATGCACGCTGGAAAGAATTCTCCGACGTTGCTGAAAATGCAGAAGAATTCAAAAAACAACTTATCCGCATGGTGGATGAAGACACTCGTGCCTTCAACAAAATCATGGATGCATTTGGGTTGCCTAACAGCAGTCCGGAAGAAAAAGTATCCCGCAAGGCTGCCATTCAATCCGCAACACGATATGCCATTGAAGTTCCGTTTAAAGTCATGCAACTGTCTGCGTCATCGCTCGACATTATTCAACACATGGCCGAACAAGGAAATCCAAATTCCGTTTCGGATGCCGGTGTTGGTGCATTATGTGCCCGAACTGCAGTTATGGGAGCGTGGCTCAATGTTAAAATCAATTGCGCTGGGTACGAAGATGTCGCATATGTGGAGCAAACATTAACGAAATGTGAGGAGATCGTACGTTCGGTCAATGCGCATGAAGCGGCCATTCTCACCATCGTTCATCAAAAGATTTCTTCTCCTTCCTGATTCATTAGTAAACTGTTTTCAAAGCCTGTCTGGAACATTTCCGGGCAGGCTTTTTAATCAATAATGGACACTCTTCCAATCAGTTTCTGTGATTTGTTCAGTGAATTTGTAACGGTTGCTCGCCAAACATAAACATCTTCCTGAACACGGTTACCCAAATACGTTCCGTCCCAGCCTTCCAGCGGATCTGATCCTTCGTAAATCAATTCTCCCCAACGGTTAAAAATCTCCAGCAGGAATTTTTTAGCATAGGTGACACGAATCATAAACACTTCGTTTGTCCCATCGCCATTGGGAGTGAAAGCATTGGGAGCGAAAATGGTTGGAAACGGATCAATCTCCACTTTTTTACAAATCTGATCAGTACAGCCATGATTGGTCGTTACGCGCAAACAAGCAGTATATTGACCAGTGTCCGGATAGGTGTGTAGAGGAGATTCTTCTATGGATGTTTGTCCATCCCCAAATGTCCAGGCATACGTGTTTGCCAGCAGACTTTCCTGAATGAACTGATAGGTTGGTTGCAAGATGTCTGCATTTTGAGGATTGTAACTAAAGCGTGCCTGTGGAAGCGGAAAAACATTGACGGCGCCTTCAGCTGATATAGAATTTGAACATCCAAACACATCCGTCAATTGTACTGTAACATCTTGTGAACCGCTTTCGGTAAAGCAGACTTTCTGTATGATATTATTTCCTTGAGCACCATTAGAAAACGACCAGTTGAAATCCTGAATCAACGCTGTCCCAGTTGAATGAACTTCAAAATTCACACAAATGGGACTACATCCTTCGGCTACATCCGTATTGATCGTTCCTTGAGGACGCAGTCGGAGCAATACCGATTGGGAATCACTTGCAGCACATCCCAAAACATCAGAAGCAATTACGGTATATGTTCGGGATGAAACAGGCGTATCAACAAGGGTATCTCCCTCATGACTAAACCCTGGCCATACCAGACTGATATGACTTGTTCCCCCAGAAGCTACAGCAATGAGTTCGGCTTCAGAACCATCGCATACATAGGCAGGTCCCGTTACATTCACAACAACCGGATCAGGCTGATTCAATACGATGGAACTCATCTGAATACATCCGTTTGCATCAGTCACACTTACCTGATACGTTCCGGCAACGAGATTTTCTGAATTTATACCTGTAGGGCCATTTGTCCAGTTGACACTATATGGAGCTGTTCCCAAGTTGACATCTGCCTGTAAGGCGCCATCACTATAGCCAAAGCAGGTAATAGGATGAGTTATGAAAGGTGCAATCTGAACATTCGGGATTGCTGTCACCACAATGGAAGAATCAATCAAACAACCATGAATATCGCGCACGGCCAGTGGGTAGTTTCCCGGAGCAAGACTGCTGAATTGTTGCTGAGCTCCAAATGGACCGTTGTTAAAACTGTATTGATAAGCTGGACTTCCTCCTTCAACACTTTGAAGAGTTACACTTGCATTGGACTGAGCACATATTGCCGGCTGCATCTGAATAACAACAGATTGTGGCCCAGGAAACTGCTGAAGGGCAGCAACCGATTCAACCACGCATCCGTTGGCATCCTGAACGTGGATCGGATACGAACCCGCATCGAGACCGGAATGTACAATGGGCAACGTTGTTATTGTTTGAGCAATGCTGTCAATCCATAAAATTTGGAAAGGTGCAATTCCTCCTTGAATGTGCGTTAAACGGGCTTCTCCATTTGCATCTGCACACACTGCATCCTGAACCGTTACCGTTACCGCGGTTGGATAGGAAGGCATTGCCAATTGAACTTGTTGGGCCAGAGAACACCCATGAGCATCAACTACCTGAAGGGTATACGGACCAACATCTAGATCCGAAAATGCATCACCCATCTGAACTTGACCGCCGTTTAATTGATACATGTATGGAGCTGTTCCTCCAGAAACAGTATCAACTGAAATAGCACCATTGGATAGCGCACAATGAGGATTTTCATAAAGTATTGTAAGTCCGAGCGGCAGAGGCTGTGTGATAGTAATCTGAGCAGTATCGCGACAATTATAAACATCTGTTACAAACACATTCCAACTTCCTGCTTGCAATGCGGTCGCTAACGAATCTGTTTCTCCATTGGTCCAAAGAAATGTAAACGGTGCCGAACCGCTGCTGATTAGACCGACGGCTGATCCATCACTTCCTCCGGCGCATTGAACCAGCTGAATAAGAGAAGCGCTGATTTCAACATCGGGAATCAATGCGAGGGTAAAAACGGTATCTAGCTGACATTGATTCTGATCTTGAACAACAACAGTAGCTGGACCAGGAGTAAGATTTGTATACGATGTTTGAGAACTAAATGGTCCTCCATTCAGACTATAAGTAAACGCTGGCGTCCCGCCGATCACAGGCCCAATTGAAATGGATGCATTAGTTAACCCGCAGGTAGCTGCTTGTGTGGTAAAACTTAAAGAACCAGGACCCTCGATTTGCAGTAACGTCACATTGGTATCAATCAAACAACCATTGGCATCACTCAACTCAACATTCCAAGCTCCTGGGTATAACGAATCAAATGTGATAGGCATGGGAACAATTCCCATATTACTTCCATTCACCCAAACGGTAAATGGAGCCATTCCTCCTGTCACCTGAATGGGGGTAATGACACCATTATCGAACCCACACGTTGCATTGGTCAGAGTCATTGACAACTGCGTTGGATAACTCAACATGTTTACAGTTGCACTTACTGTGAAAGTACATCCATTAGCATCCTGAACACTAACACTGTGCAATCCGGGCGCTACTCCGTTCATCTGTGAAAACGAAGAATACACACCTCCATCAATTGAATACTGATAGGGTGCCGTTCCTCCCGAAGGAAGATTCACCTGAATTGATCCGTTATTTTGCGCACATGTAGCAGCTTGTGTAGTTAACGTTATTGAAAGCGGTGCAGGCTGTGTAATGGTAAATGCAGTATCTGTCTGACATCCGAAACGATCAGTTAGCGTAAGTGTAAATGCACCTGCAGATAAATTGCTTAGTGTAGAAGAGGTTTGCGCATTTGACCAAACATAACTGAATGGCCCCCATCCCTGCGCAATAGGATCAATTGTTCCGTTTGATCCTCCAGCACACAACACATTACTTACTACCGAAGCAAATGTAATTTCTGGAGCAACAGTAATCATAGCTGTATCAGTAGCCGAAAATCCATCTGCATCGGTTACCGTTAAACTGACGATGCTCGATTGACTGCTGCATAACGTAATAGTGGAGTTTGTACTTCCGTTTGACCACAGATAGGTATACGGAGCCGTTCCGTATGCCAACGAAACTGGAAAACTCAGACATTGTCCCGGACAGATTGTGTCACCACTAATTGCGATTCGAAAAACACAAGGTGGTACAATCACTGTTTGAATGGCCGAGGCCACACAACCCTGATCTGAGGTGAGCTGCAGAGATATAGGATATGACCCGGGGCCTGGATACGTCACATTCACGGTTTGCTGGGAAGACGTTGTTGGGTTAGCAACACCACCTAAATTCCATACTTGAGAAACGATGGCGCCAGAACTGATCGAACTTTGCGACTGAACCTGCACCGGAAGATCGCATGCAGGTGCTTGATACTGAATAACGGGAACAGGAATAGGCGAAACAATAATCGGCACCTGAACAGAAGTAACACATCCGTTAAAGGCTGTGAGATTCAGGGTGTAGTTGGTAGTAACAACAGGACTGACTGTTAGTGTTTGTGTTGTAATTGCTCCCGGCTGCCAGGTATAGGAGGAATATCCAGTCGGCGCTGTGAGGACGACAGATTCTCCGGGACAGATCGTGTCGGTAAGGCCAGCCAATGTAGATGGAGCACAAGCAGCATCCACATAGGCATAGCCAAAATGCCCGCCCTGACTGCAATCTCCTGCAGTAAATTCGACAGTAACATTTTGCCCGAGGTAATTGGAAAGATCAACGTTAACAGTACTCCAAGGTTTGTAGCGAACGCCAGCACACGTTGGGGAATTGAAAAATCCGGGAAGACTGGCAGCTGCAGAAACAATAAATTCAGAACATGGAATGACATCTCCATTGGGATCGCGCAAGCGTGCAATAAAGAAAGGCTGCTCAGCTGAAGTATGTCCCGGATCCTCGAAGACTACTGCATATCTGTATGTAAAACTCGAGTTGCTTTGGCCTACCAAAAATGTTTGTGTGATCTGCTCTGCTTCTGCTCCTGTGTTATTATTTCCCAACCTTACAGATCGCGTACCTCCCAATGGATCAACCCTTGGAAACCCAGCACATGGATCTGTCCCGCCAGTCATAATGGTATGTCGTCCTGCAAGTATGCCAATACCCGTCATCTGATAAAAAGGCGTCACCGAACCTGCCGGAGCAGTAACGGATTCACCCGATGTTGCTGTCCAAGAGCTGAGATTTCCAGCTTCATATCCCATGTTGGAGCACGCCGGTTGAACTACTGTAGGGGCAAGATTTATAGTCAGATCGTATTGATAACAATTCGCATAATAGTTACTCACAGTGTATGCATCCAGCAAAACATAATAGCTGTTCCCGGCATTTACCTGCAGCACTGCAGTTGCACCGGAATTATTTCCTTGGACCGATGTGATACAGGTACCAGTACCCGGACAACCTTCATAAAATGAAAGCATCGGATACGCTGTTCCGCTTGAATGAATATCGTTAAGAACGATGGTTAGAAGTCCATCCTGAGTAGGAATGAGAGTGTATAACCAATCTTGTCCTCCATAAGGATTTCCCCATCCGGTATTACTCAAACAGGCGTTGCTCCCATTGTAGTCATTATTATCTCCACACAACGTTTGATTGTTAGTAAAGAATGGGAGGCTGATTGGACTAGCAGAGGATGTTGCACAGGAATTCCCGCCTTGTGCTTGCAAACGGATCGACCAGATCACAAGCAACATCAGTAGTAAAAATCCCCTCAAAAATAATCGCGTACCCATCTGGTGATGCATCATATTTCAGGAATAGCATTGCCTTCGGGCTAACTACTATTCTTCCGTTTTGAACGGGAAGACTTATTGTGAGTTACGAATTTGAAAGGGCTGTGTAAGTTTCACTTTCAATAAGTCAACAGGCAACTCGCAATTAATTGACTATAAAGCAACTGACCTTTTAATTTTTCTCTACTGAACATGCCAGTTTCAACTTTGTACTCCCAAAGCCCAATCAGCCTTTTTATAAACTTTGAGAGGATTAAACTGTATTTTTGACTACAACCTAAACCTGCTTGATCCAATGTCCAGGAAAACCATCCGCTTTTCAGAGTTACTGAGAAAGTATATGTTCTTCTTTCCGGTACGTTTACTTGCAGCGCATCTGAAATACAATGGATTACTTCTAATTTTCTGGGTTGTTCTTTTCATGTTTGTGCTGCGGCTTTGGGGTAACGACTATGGTGTCCCGCTGCTATTCCTCGATCCGGAATACATGGGCGAAGTCAACTTTCTAGCATACTTGATTTTAGGGGGTAGCTGCGGTGCGTTCATCATGGCATTTCAAATTGCCAGTTATATTGTCAATTCCAGCAGGTTTCCATTTCTTGCCTCTGTTTCCAAACCGTTCGTGAAATACACGATCAACAATTTCATCATCCCAATCAGTTTCATCATTACGTATCTGATTTCGAACTTTATATTTCAGGATAAATTCGAAACCAGCTCCAGAGCAGATATCCTGCTCAATTCTATAGGTTTTATTATCGGGGCAGGATTTTTCTACATTCTCAGTCTGACCTATTTTTTCACTGTCAGCAAAGACATTTTTCGCTTATTCGGAATTGATATACTTAAAAAGGAAGACCGCAAACGGGCACATCGCGTTCAACTGAGTGGCAACATCTGGCAACGTATTTCTCTCAGCCGAAAGAATGTTCACGTGATGCATGTGGAAACGTATTTGTCAAATCCTGTTAATGTGATGCGTGCACGAGAAACGGCACATTACGACCCGGCAATGATCAATCAGGTATTCCGGCAAAATCACCTTGCTGCTGCAATATTCGAAGTTGCAGTGGTGAGTGTTATGATCATTCTTGGTCTTTTTCGGGATGTATCTTTCTTCCGAATACCCGCAGCTGCAAGCATCTTTATAAGCTTCACCATGTTGTTAATGCTCGCAAGTGCGTTTCATACCTGGCTTAAAGAATGGTCGTTGCTCGCTTTTGCCATTCTGTTTATTACCTTAAACTGGCTTTCCGGTTATGAATTCTTC
>CALQRR010000064.1 GCA_943333015.1 Chitinophaga pinensis
GGATGCCGAACATCAGTTGCTCGGGAAACTCGATCAAAAATTGAATCTGGCACAGGCGCAACTCTTGTTTCTGCAAGGAAAAACCTACCGCGATCGTTTCATGGCCATCGATCTCTTGCTTGATAGTGCATCGGCACCGGGCGTGAGCGAACTGTTGAAAATGGCCTTACGTGATCCGTATTGGAACATTCGTTTATACACTCTCGGACGCCTCGATGAGCAGTTGGCGGCGAATCCTGCCGATTTCAAACCCTTGTTGATCCAGCTTGCCAGTAAAGATGCCAAATCATCGGTGCGTGCAGCTGCTTTGGAAAAACTGGCAGCGATCAAAATAAGCGACGCTGCCGATTTTACGACCTATGAAAACGCCTTGCGTGACAGCTCTTCTCAGGTTCAGGGCGCAGCTTTGGGGGCGATGTATGCCTCTGATCCGGAAAAAACAAAAGTGTCCTTGGAGAAGCTCGAGCCAACAGCAACGGGAGATCTGTTAACTTCCATCGCAGCCATTTATGCCACATCCGGCACACCGGGGAAATTCGAATTTCTGAAAAATGCGTACGAGAAAATCTCCAATCCGAACGATAAATACGTCTTTATTCAGGTGATGGGGAAATATGCCTTGGCGCAAGAGGAAGTAACAATGAACGCTACCGTTCCCACATTTGAAAACATCGCCAGAAAGGCAAATGCCTGGTGGTTACGTCTTTCGGGAATTCAGGTCTTGTCCGAATTTCAAATGCGCTACGATGCCAAAGTGGATGCTATTTCCTCGGAAATTCAGGTGATGATTGAAAAAGGAACGGCCTTATCGGTAGTACAACAGAAAGAACTCGAGCGCACCCGATACAAACAAAAAGTAACCGAGATGGACATCTTGCTTGACACCATTCGATCCGAAGAAACAGATCCCAACCTGACCCGAATTTTAATGATGATGGGGCGTTAATCAGCCCGCTAGTCCGTTTTCGTATCCTTCGTCAACCAGCAGCACTTTTCCAGTTGCAGCACCAACAGCCAATACGTCACAGCGTTCATTTTCAGGATGATCGTTGTGACCTTTTACCCATTGGAATGTGACTTTGTGTTTGGGGTAAATGCGTAAAAAACGTTGCCAGAGGTCTTTGTTTTTTTTTCCGGCAAATCCTTTTTTCACCCAGCCAAACACCCAGCCTTTGGTCACGGAGTCGATCACATATTTCGAATCAGAATACACCACAATTTCGCTCCCTGGGTTCTTCAGGGATTCGAGCCCTACAATGACGCTCAGCAGCTCCATGCGGTTGTTGGTGGTGAGCCGGTAACCACAGCTCAGTTCTTTGTAATGTGGGCCAGCACGTAAGATTAAACCATAGCCGCCCGGTCCGGGATTACCACGTGAAGAACCGTCGGTGTAAAGTTCAATGTGCATGAGGGTGCTGTTGGGAGATGAATGAAAATGCGCAATCAGTTGTTGGTAAGCAGGCGTTCCACCACTTGCGGAAGGTGTTCATGTTCAAGGGTATGAATGCGAGCAGCAAGTGTTTCTGCGGTATCGTTGGGCAGAACGGGGCAGGTGGCCTGAAAGAGCATTTCACCTTCATCGTACCGCTCGTTTACTTTGTGAATGCTGATCCCGGTTTCGGTTTTGCCTGCGGCGATGACTGCTTGGTGCACATGATTTCCGTACATGCCTTTTCCACCAAAATCGGGAAGCAGGGCAGGGTGGAGGTTGATGATTTTATCGGGGAAAGCCTGAATAAATTCCGCCGGAATGAGTCGCATGTAACCTGCTAGAACAATAAGATCAGGACGGTACATAAGTTTGAGGTGATTGATCCATTTGGGATCGGCCAGCTCTGGACCTTTGATAATTTCGAGGTTGATGCGGTGATCGTAGGAAATATCGAGAAAGCCACGCCGCGGTTTATCACTTACCAAAGCCGTGATTTTCACCTGAGGATTTCCCTCAAAAAAAGCGATCAGGCGACGGGCATTGCTGCCTTTTCCTGAACCGAAGATCACCACATTGGCCATTTGAATCAGATATTGAGCGGCGAAAATAGCGCATTCCTGTGATGGAAGTGCAACCAGAGCACCACTTTTAGATTCTGATGCTTGTCTAGCAGCACTTGTGGGAACAGAATGAAAAAAAGATTTTGTTTATGTATGGGTAAACTCTTTCTTTGCACCGAATTTTACATAACACAACCAAAATGTCAGACATCTCTGCCCGCGTTAAAGCTATTATCGTTGATAAGCTTGGAGTAGACGAAAGTGAAGTTACCCCAGAGGCTTCCTTCACCAATGATCTAGGTGCCGATTCACTCGATACCGTTGAATTGATCATGGAATTTGAAAAAGAATTTAACATTGCTATTCCTGACGATCAGGCCGAGAATATCGGTACCGTTGGAGATGCAATTACCTACATCGAGAAAAACTCGAAGTAAGCAACCCTATTCAATTAGTGCTTTTGAGAAGAGTCGTTGTAACTGGTCTTGGTGCTATCACACCACTTGGTAATACTGTTCAGGAAACCTGGGACGGTCTTATCAATGGCGTGAGCGGTGCCGAAATGATTACACATTTTGATGCGTCGAAGTTCAAAACCCGCTTTGCTTGCGAGATAAAGAACTTCGATCCATCATCCGTGATCGATAGAAAAGCTGTCGGACGGCTCGACCTCTTTGCGCAGTATGCACTCGTGGCTGCTGATCAAGCATACATTGATGCTGGTTTGAATGAAACCAACTTCGATCCGGATCGCTCAGGCGTTATTTGGGGATCGGGGATCGGTGGACTGGAAACGTTTTTCCGGGAAGTGTCCAATTTCGCACAAGGCGATGGAACTCCCCGTTTCAATCCGTTTTTCATTCCAAAGATGATTGCCGACATCGCATCGGGACATATCTCTATGCGCTTTGGCTTTCGTGGTCCAAACTTCACAACCGTTTCAGCCTGTGCCTCTTCCACCAATGCGATCATCGATTCGATGTTCTACATCCGGATGGGCAAAGCCGACATCATGATGACCGGTGGTTCAGAAGCAGCAGTGAATGAACCAGCAATGGGTGGCTTCAACGCCATGCATGCCCTCTCCGAACGCAACGATTCTTACAAAACAGCCACTCGTCCATTCGATGTTTCCCGTGATGGTTTCGTCATGGGAGAAGGTGGGTGTGCGCTCGTACTGGAAGAATTGGAACATGCACTCAAACGAGGAGCAAAGATTTATGCCGAAATTGTAGGTGGTGGTGCTTCTGCGGATGCACATCACATTACAGCTCCGCATCCTGAAGGTTTGGGCGCTCTCAATGTCATGAAGTCGGCGCTTAACGATGCCGGCATGCAACCTGAAGACCTCGATTACATCAATGTTCACGGTACATCAACCCCGCTGGGTGATATTGCCGAAACAAAAGCCATTATAGGTGTCTTTGGTGAACATGCGTACAAGATGAACATCAGTTCCACCAAATCCATGACTGGCCACCTGCTTGGTGCCGCCGGTGCATTGGAGGCGATGGCTTCTTTGCTTGCGGTGAAACACGATATCGTGCCACCGACAATCAATCAGGAGAACCTGGATCCGGAATTGGATTCCAAACTGAACTTTACTTTCAACAAAGCCCAAAAGCGCACGGTTCGTGCTGCCCTGAGCAATACGTTTGGTTTCGGTGGCCACAATGCCTCTGTTATCTTCCGGAAATATCCTGCATAAGGTGTGAATTTTCTGGTTGCACAGCTTTCTCCGCAACGCGCGCTTTATCGATCCATTCGCAATCTGCTCGGGTTCTGGCCAGGGAATATCCGCTTATACGAACAAGCTTTTCGACACCGTTCTGTTGCCCGCGAAATTCGCGCTGGCGTTAAAGATTCCAACGAACGACTTGAGTTTTTAGGCGATGCCGTTCTCGGTGCCGTCATTGCCAATTTCCTGTTCCGAAAGTTCCCTTACAAAGACGAAGGTTTCCTCACCGAACTTCGCTCGCGCATGGTGAGCCGCACGTATCTCAACAAGCTGGCGCAGAAGATTGGTATCGATAAACTGATTCAGTACGACGACTCCAACCGTCTTTACAAATCTATCTGTGGCGATACATTCGAAGCGCTCATCGGGGCTATTTACCTCGATAAAGGATTTCGTTTTACCGAAAAAATCATCCTCCAACGCATCATTCGCTTTCATGTAGACATGGATGAGCTCGAAAGTCAGGATCTGAATTTCAAATCGAAACTCATCAACTGGGCTCAGCGTCAGCGGAAAAGCATTGTATTTGATGCTCGGGAAGAAACAGGAAACGATCGGCAGAAATTGTATTATGTCACAGTGCTGATCGACAATGAAGCGAAGGGAGAAGGCGCCGGATTTTCTAAGAAAACAGCTGAACAAGCAGCGTCTGAGAATGCTTGTGCCCTCATGTTCAGCGACAACGCATTGGCTTAGTGTTTTTTCAACAATGTGACGTATCTTCGCATGCGGATCATGAAAAAGAAGTTTACCCTCAACGATTACATCGATTACGATTTTTCCCTCATTGGGATTTGTAGTCATGAAGAGGATTTTAAACTCTGCTTTCACCTGAATAAGATTTTAGGGATTGATTTTGAGCGCGTTCGCGACATTGAAATCGTACTTCCCAAGCAAGGTAACGTGGTGAGTTTCTCCTGCTTCGAATTCAACGATACGGAGGTCGACATGGTTTGGTACCTCATTTCCAACCGGAATCCTGCTGCCAATTTGTTGCCCGATCAAAAGCAAACAGATTACCTCCTGCGCATCGTTGGCGAGCCCGAACAAATTGATCCGCTCGAAATTCTGGCGAAGATCAAAGAACTCAGCATCGTTCTTACTGCCTTCATCATCCAGCCCCAAGACGTCAAATCCATAGAAAACATATTACTCTGACATGAGCAAAGTACAAAGCAAGACCAAAGTCATCGCCACACTCGGACCGGCCACTTCCACCAAAGAAGTTCTCGAAAAACTGATTACTGCGGGTGTCGATGTATGCCGCATCAATTTCAGTCATGGCGCCTACGAAGACCATGCACGTGTGCTTGGCTATATCCGCGAAATCAATGAAGAGCAAGGGTTTCATACTGCTATTCTTGCCGATCTTCAGGGGCCTAAACTCCGCATTGGAGATGTGGAAAACAATGGGGTTTTGCTTGTTACAGGTCAGGATTTGGTCATCACCACCCAAAAAGCTATTGGGACTGCAGAGCGCGTGTACATTACGTATCCGCAATTTCCGCAGGATGTTCAAATGGGGGAAACGATTCTGATTGATGATGGGAAAATTGTTTTGCAGGTAAAGGATACCAACAAAGACGACGAAGTGGTTGCAACCGTGATTCACGGAGGTGTGTTGTCTTCTAAAAAAGGGGTAAACCTTCCCAATACAAAAATCTCTCTGCCGTGTTTGACCAAGAAAGATTTGTTGGATCTCAAGTTTGCACTCGATCATGATGTGGAATGGATTGGGTTGTCGTTTGTGCGCCGCGCTTCGGATATTCTCGAATTGAAGGGATTGATTCAGAAAGCCAACAAAAACGCCCGTGTGGTGGCCAAAATTGAAAAGCCGGAAGCCATTGAAGAGATTGACGGCATCATTGCCAATACCGATGCAATCATGGTTGCTCGGGGAGATTTGGGTGTTGAAATCCCGATGGAAAATGTGCCTTTGATCCAGAAAATGCTGGTGAAGAAATGCCTTGAAGCGTCTAAGCCAATCATCATTGCCACACAGATGATGGAGTCGATGATTACCAACTACAACGCAACGCGTGCAGAAGTAGGTGATGTGGCCAATTCGGTAATGGATGGTGCTGATGCTGTCATGCTGAGTGGAGAAACTTCTGTAGGAGCGCATCCTGTTCGCGTGATCGAAACGGTTCAGAAGATTCTTGCGCGGGTAGAAGGTTTTGAAGGCATCTACCACAAAGACCATAAAGAAAGCTCACACAAATCGCGCATGATCACCGATGCCATCTGTTACAATGCCGTGACCATGGCTGAACAAACAGGAACAGCTGCCATCATCGCCATGACGCATTCCGGATATACAGCATTCCGTATTTCCAGTTTCCGTCCGAAAGCCAATATTTTCATCTTTACTGGAAACCGTGCGTTGTTAAACACGTTGAGCCTTGTATGGGGAGTTCGTGGTTTCTTTTACGATAAAATGGTGAGTACCGATCATACCATTTCCGACATCAAGAATATCCTCAAGAAAGATGGTTTCGTACAACAGGACGAATTAATCATCAACGTTGCGAGCATTCCGATGCATGAATTTGGCAAATCGAATATGCTGAAAATCAGTTTTGTTGAATAAATAAATTGATTTCTTTTGTGGTATGAATATCGATCTCCTAAAAGAAATCTGCGAAACGCCCGGAGCTCCCGGTTACGAGCAACGAATTCGTGCGGTTGTGCTGCGCGAAGTGCAATCCATGGGCGATGACGTAACAGTCGACAACATGGGCAATGTGACCGTTTTGCGTAAAGGGCGATCCGATAAAAAAGTCATGGTCGGGGCACACATGGACGAGATCGGTTTTATGGTCACGCACATCGATGACAAAGGCTTCGTTCGCTTTACCACATTGGGTGGATTTGATCCCAAAACACTGACTGCTCAACGCGTCATTATTCACGGCCGCGAAGATGTGATTGGGGTGATGGGTTCCAAACCTATTCACCTGATGACGCCCGAAGAGCGCGATAAATCGGTGAAGATTGCCGATTTCTTTATCGATACGGGGCTTACCGCCGAAGAAGTGAAACGTTTGGTCGCCATTGGCGATACAATTACCCGCGAACGGGAGTTCATTCGCATGGGAGAATGTTTCAATTGCAAAAGTTTGGATAACAGAATCTCTGTTTTTATTTTGATTGAGACTTTGCGCCAGCTGAAAAATATCCCGTACGATTTGTATGCGGTTTTTACGGTTCAGGAGGAAGTGGGGATTCGCGGTGCACAAACAGCTACGCTTCGCATTCAACCGGATTTTGGTTTTGGGCTAGATACTACGATTGCGTATGATGTTCCGGGATCAAAAGAGCATGAGCAAATCACCAAACTGGGAGCTGGAGCAGGGATTAAAGTGATGGATGCATCTGTTATTTGCGATCCGCGTATGGTGAGTTACATGAAACACATTGCCGACTCGAACAACATCGCCTGGCAAGCCGAAATCCTCACCGGCGGCGGAACTGACACCAGTGGCATTCAACGCATGACCGCCGGCGGAGCAATTGCCGGAGCGGTGAGCATTCCAACCCGTCACATTCATCAGGTAATCGAAATGGTGCATCAGGATGATGTGCTGTCGTCTATTCAATTGCTTAAATGCAGTATTGAAGGACTTGAAGGATGGGATTGGAGTTGGTAAATCCGATTGCGCACAAAAAAAATTAATCTGAATTTTAAAGAACGAATAGCTATTTTTGGCACATCGTTTGAAAACCACGCCGCACACAAAAAAAATTTATGAAACACTCTTTCCTTTTAGTGCTTTTAAGCTGTTTTGCACTAACAGCCTCCGCACAAAACTCCAATATTGTCTTTTTTGCTGAACATGGAGAAAAGTTTACAATCATCATCAATGGACTTCGTTACAATGAAACCCCGCAGACCAATGTTCGGGTGGAAGCATTGATGGCCGCTTTTTACAAGGTGAAAGTAATTTTTGAGGACAAACGCATCCCCGAACTTTCGAAGTCAGTTGAAGTAGAACCGTATTTGGAATATTCCTACAACATCCGCCCGAAAAAAGAATTTGGCTCTGGCGGCAATCCGGATCCAAGTGGAGAATATGTGATGCGTTTCGTTTCCCAATCACCACTCACGGTTCCTGTTCAGCCAATCCGGCAAAATGTAGTCGTAGCACCTCAACCCGTTTACAATTCGGCGCCTACAGGTACCGTTCAGCAAACCACTACTACCACCGTTCACTCAACAGGAACGCAAGGCAATGTGGTAGCTCCAATTGGAGGAATGAACATGAGTGTGAACGATCCTGATCTGGGCGTTAATTTCAATATGAGCATTGGGGTTCCAATGGGTGGAACAGTTGTCTCCTCTGGCGGAAC
>CALQRR010000065.1 GCA_943333015.1 Chitinophaga pinensis
CATGGTTTCCTTTGAACTGGCATCGGTCACCGTTCCTCTCACACGTGTTATCTGCGCAAGGAGCGATGATCCCGTGAATGACAAAAGAATGAAAAAGAGGAAATGACGAATTGACAAGGGAACGCGGAACTTTAGAATGGCTTGATTAACATCTACAAAAATAGTTTAATCGTAACCAGCGGAACACAATAGATAAACGGAGTGTTCACAGTTCTTCGTGAATAGCGCAGGGCAATAAAAAACCCCGGCTGTTAACCGGGGTGCTGGAATGAGAAGGAGCGTTACTCCTGAAATGTCTTAGTGTTTCTTTTCCGGATTTTTGTACATCTGCACAATCCAGTAAACAAGGAAAAACGAAAGTGCTCCAATGAACAAAAGATTAACGGCAGAACCGATAGAAGGCATGAATTTGAAAGTGAATTCAAAAAAGTCTCTAAGTGCGTAAACCAGCGTATCCATGATTAATATAAATTTGTTGCGAAAGTAAGAATTTTCCGGACTCGTCTCTTTTCCTTCTCCGTGTTCATCAATTTTTTCAGGTCTGCTCATTTCGTCAACCTCCTCATGCTGCCTTTAGTGCTCATGGTGATGTGGGTATTTATATTGCCCAAACCCGACGTGAGCAATACGGAGAACGCCTTTCCGCTCTTTCTGTATGCGTTTCAATCTATTCGATCGAGCCGAATTATCCTCATTGGGATTTCGCTTTTGATGGTGGTTTTGCAGGCGTTTTTTCTCACCTCTGTTATCAATCGGCAAGGTGTTTTACGCGATAATTCGCATTTGCCGGCATTGCTGTATGTGGTGTTGATGAGCTGTTTTCCGGAGCAGCTCTCCTTCAATCCGCTCCTTTTTGCCAATTTCTTCATCATTATCTTCCTCAATTCACTGTTTAATTTTTACCGATCCGACACCGCAGTATATGAAGTGTTTGATGCCGGTCTTTTTATTGGAATTGCGGCCTTGTTTTACTGGCCTTGCCTCTTTCTTTTCCCTTTAACACTGGCCTCATTATACGTGCTCAGGCCTTTTGAATGGCGCGAATGGGCTGTGAGTGTTATTGGCGTTACGCTGCCATTTTTGTTTTTCGGAACAATTCTCTTCTGGTTCGATATGCTCAGTTTCAACAGTATCCGATCCATCCTCGAGCCCTTTTATAAAGTTCAGTTTTCGACCGCTTACAATGGAACATACATCATCCTAACCGCCATCCTCGCGGTCATTCTCATTGCATCTCTCTGGCGCTTTTCGCGCGATCTAAATACCTTTGCCAAACTCCGCACACGGAAATTTCTCGCCATCATCGTTTGGTTTTTTCTGTTTGCATCCCTGAGTTACCTCGTTGCCTCCAAGCGCACCATGATTGGACTTTCGTTTTTAGCCATCCCTTTGTCCGTTATCATCTCGAATTACTTTCTCTCGCTCAAAAATCAGTTACTGGCCGAGTTGATGTTTTTGCTGCTTCTGGCAGCGGTCATTTACAATCAGGTGCTTTATTTCCTTCAGTTTACAACTCTTTAAAAATCTGTTATGTCTGCTCCAATCCGAATCGGTGTCGTTGTTTTTCCAGGATCAAACTGTGATCAGGATATGGTTGATGCACTTTCGGTTTACAGCAATGTGGAAGTGACAAAACTCTGGCACAAAGACCAGGATCTGCAAGGATCGCAACTGGTGATTTTGCCTGGCGGATTTTCTTACGGAGATTATTTACGTTCGGGGGCTATTGCCCGATTTTCTCCCATCATGTCGGAAGTGATTTCCTATGCCAACGCAGGGGGATATTTGTTTGGAGTATGCAACGGATTTCAGATTTTGTGCGAATCGCTGCTATTACCCGGAGCATTGCTGCACAATAGTTCACATTCATTCATTTGTCAGAATGTGCATGTGCTGCCTGGCAACCATTCCACAGCAATCACCCGCAGCTTGAATCCTCAACAGGCGCTTAAAATCCCTATTGCTCATGGAGAAGGTCGGTATACCACCGATACCGATTCATTGAAACGGCTTCAGGACAACGAGCAGATTATTTTTCGCTATTGCAGTGATGAAGGAATATTAGGCGATGATTTTAACCCGAATGGTTCCATGGATCACATTGCCGGCGTGTGCAATGCCCAGAAAAATGTTTTTGGTATGATGCCGCATCCGGAGCGCGCGGCCGACAGTCTGCTGGGTAATACCGATGGGAAAATCCTAATCAAAGGATTCTTACAGGAGCTGTTTGGTGAAGTGATGGAACCCGCCGATCAGAGCGTTTCGATGTAATCGAGGTCTTTGCCAAACGTATCTTTCAATCGGGACATCGAATAAGCAGCCAGTCCAATACAGACGATTCCCACGACCAACGCACTGCCAAGCATTCCCAAGCTTCCTTCGAGTAAGCGAAAGCTTCCTGTGATTGGAATCACCGCCCCACGTACAAAGTTGGGTACTGTGGAGGTCACCGTGCTGCGAATGTTTGTCCCAAATTGTTCCGCAGCAATGCTTACAAACAAGGCCCAAAAACCAGTCGCGAATCCTACCAGAAAACAAATGAAATAAAAATAGTTGCTCGACCTGTCTTCACTTCCAAAGAGATAGACCAGCATCATAGTGGCACTCATGGCTAGATACAGCATCACCACTTTTTTCCGGCTACGCCAAAACTGACTAAGCAAACCGCTTATCAAATCGCCAGCCGACAAGCCCAAGTATGCGTACATCACCGCCTGACCGTTGATGACTTTACCGGAAATATTCAATACAGCAGGCTGCGAAAAATCTTCTGCCAAAGCAATGAGAATTCCGACCGCATACCATACAGGCAAGCCAATTAAGATGCAGTGAATGTATTTAAACGCAGTTTCTTTGGTAGAAAATAGTTTGAGGAACTCGCCCCGTTTTGCGCCATGATCGTGCAGTTTTCGGAACATACCCGATTCCAGAGTGCCCATCCGCAAAAGCAATAACATCAACCCCAAAAACCCACCGATGATATAAGCTACCTGCCAGTTACCAAGAGCGAGGCCGGAGGTGTGTTCGATGAAATCGCGCAAAGCATGTCCATCTCCGCCTACAAGCGCAGCCAGCACAGCACCCAACGCTCCAAATGTGACAATGATCATCGTTCCATATCCGCGGGTTTCCTTGCTCATGACTTCCGACACGAGTGTAATGCCCGCACCGAGTTCACCCGCCAGTCCAATTCCAGCAATGAAACGTACCGAAGCATACGAAGGGATATCGGTCACAAAAGCATTCAGCACATTGGCCGCCGAATACAACAGGATCGATCCGAAAAGCACTTTCAAACGCCCTTTCTTATCACCCAAAATCCCCCACAAAACGCCCCCGATGAGCATGCCGCCCATTTGCCAATTGAACAAAGAAATACTGATGTCTTTGATGTGCGCCGGATCGGAAATGCCCAGTGCAAGCAGACTTTCTTTCTTTACAACATTGAAAAGGATCAAATCGTAGATGTCGACGAAATACCCTAATGCCGCGACAATTATGAGCAGCAATGTTTGTTTGGGAATGCGGGGAGAAGTTACGTTCATGCAGGAAGCTGTCCCTTGATCCAGTTCAGGATATATGAAAACACTTCTTCTTTTTCCGGCTCGTTGTGAATTTCATGATACATCCCCGGCCAGGATTTGTATTCGCTCATCAAATTGGCACGTTTCGCAAATTCGGCGGAAGCGGGTTCGGAGGTAATTTTATCTTCCTCGCCGTGCATAATCAGCGCCGGAATCTTGAGTTCGTTGGCATGTTGCAATGCATACATTCCCGAAGAATACAAATTGGTGAAGAATGATGCAGTGATGCGGTCGTGCACGTATTTATCCTTCTGATAAGCCTCCACAACAGCTTTGTCGCGTGAGAGATGATTTACATTGAGTTTCGAGGACTGTGAAAATCCCGGATACAAATTGCGCATGATGTTGGCCAGCTTGAGTTGAATCGCCGGCGGTTCGAATGCAAGCCTCAACCATGGACCTGTGGCAATGACGCCTTTGAGCGCACTCGGTTTTTTTAAGGCATAATTCAACGCAACGTTTCCACCCATACTATGCCCATAGAGGAAAATGGGTTTCTGTTTGAATCTCAGATTTGCTCGTTCCACTAACTCTTCAATGCCTTCCAGCAGCTGGTTGAAATGCGTGATATGTCCCTTTTTTCCATCTGATCGTCCGTGGCCACGTTGGTCAAATGTGATGACCGCAATGTTGTTGGACGTGAAGAATTCTGCCAGTCGCCGATAGCGGCTGCTATGTTCGCCCATGCCGTGAACTAGAGCAATCACTGCAATAGGTTCCTGGATAGGCGACCAGACTTGTCCGAATAGTTTGAGTTGATCGGCTCCGGTTCTCCAGCTAAAGTCAGCGTGTTGCATGGTAGATGTGTAAGCTGTAAAAATAGAAATGTTCTCTCAGCATTTACAAACTGTTTCTAGGAAAGCCTCTTCAACAGAACTGATGATTTCGTAGGTTTGAACTTTAAACAAAATGAACAGTATGCTTCGACGAATCTTTCGACTTCTCGGTTTTCTTGTGATCCTGCTGGCGCTGACTTTCGGCGGACTGCTTTTGTTTTCTACGTTAACAGATTACCAACCCGAGCCCGGAAGTGAAGAAACTGAAATTATGGAAGGAACAGCTGCGGTATCCTCACCCGGCGACACCCTTTCCTTGCTGATTTGGAACATTGGCTACTGTGGTTTGGGGGCAGAAATGGATTTCTTTAACGATGGCGGAAAGATGGTTCGTGCCGATGAAGCGCAGGCTGAAACCTATTTGCAAGGTGTTTCATCCTTTTTAAGCACCATGAAAGACAGTGTGGATGTGTTAATGATTCAGGAGATTGATCGCAACAGCAAGCGCAGTTATTTCAAAGATCAGATTCCTGTCATTGCAGCACAATTGCCCGGGTTCACCTGGAGTTTTGCGCTTAATTATGATGTGAAATTTGTGCCGGTTCCCTTTGGATGGCCCTATACACCCTATGGAAAAACCCTTGGTGGATTGGTGAGCTACAGCAAAATCACCCCCAAATCGGCCACTCGTGTTCAGTTTCCAGGAGGATTTGGCTGGCCTACAAAACTCTACATGCTCGACCGGTGCGCACTGGAATTACGCTATACATTATCATCTGGAAAAGAGCTCATCCTCGTCAACACGCACAACACGGCATATGATGCAACAGGTGAGATCAAAAAGGTGGAGATGGAATTTATGAAAAGCCGCTACGATGCCGAAGTAGCTAAGGGAAATAAAGTCATCATCGGGGGCGATTGGAATCAGGTTCCCCCAGGTTTTGATTCACAGCATTTCAGCAGGAATGTTTCGGAAGGGTATACGCCACAATCGCTTACAGCCGCCATGTTGCCTAAAGACTTCACTGTAAGTTACGATTCAACACTAGCCACCAACAGAAGCAATGTTACTCCGTATGTTGCCGATAGCACTTACACCACACTGATCGATTATTACCTGAGCTCTCCGGGTATTGAAGTGCTTTCTGTTCGGGGCATTGATTTGAAGTTTAAAAACAGCGACCATCAGCCGGTAATGCTCAAAGTGGTGCTGCATTAATCGCATGAACATATCAGCCGGTTGCCTGTTTCACTGGTCAATTTGAATCAAATGAATTTCCGCCAACGCCTTTTAAAGTCACTTTATCCGACGATCATGAAACTCTCCGCTAAAGGGGAGAAAGGGAAAATGCTATTTAAACCCAAAGCAACCCGGGCCATGGTCTCCTCGGAACAACTTGAGGTGCAGCTTTCTTCGGGCAAAGCACTTTCCCTTGCCAGTCTCCGAGGGCGAAAAGTGCTGTTGGTGAATACCGCTTCCGAATGTGGATACACTGGGCAGTTTGCTGAATTGCAGCGGCTGCATGAAGAGATGGGTGAGAAGCTTCAGATTATCGGATTTCCTTCGAACGATTTCAAAGAGCAGGAAAAAGGAGACGATGCATCCATTTCAGCGTTTTGTCAGATCAATTTTGGCGTAACGTTCCCTTTGGCTAAAAAATCAGTTGTGCTTCGAACAGCTTTTCAAAATCCAGTCTTTACCTGGCTCACCGATCCTTCGAGCAACGGTTGGAACGATCAGGAACCGGACTGGAACTTCAGCAAATACCTGCTCAATGAGCAAGGAGAACTCCTGGCGTATTTTGGACCGGCTGTTTCACCGGAAGATCCGAAGATCAAAGACTTGATTGGCTGATCAGTACTTCCAGAATTCTTCACTCACCCGCTGGAGATAGGCTTTCCCCTCCAGAAATAATCGGGGCTTATCCGACAAACGACCAAAGCGTTCAAATTCGAAACGTTGTTCGTTTACATGCCATACGTATCTGCCCTCTGGGCGAATCCACCCAAAGCCTTCATCAAAGGAGTAAAATGCAAATTCAGGGGTGTTTGGATTGAAGAGATTTTTACTCCACACAAATGGCTTCGCATCCATCTGAAGCTGATGGAGCAGTGTGGATGCCAGATCAAGTTGTGAGCAAATCTTCCTCGAGTGCATTCCCCGAAATTCAGGTTTAATAACCTCCCCATAAAACATAAGTGGAATTCTGCGGTATTCCGGCGAATAGTAGGAATATCCTTTGGGTGTGTTGTGATGATGATCGGAAACGAAAACGAATAACGTGTTGTCATACCAAGGCTGTTTTTTCGCCTCTTCCATGAAATGATTCAGACAGCTATCGGCGTAGTGCACCGTGTTGATGTACCCATTTTCCTTTTCGCCCCAATGGAGCGCATTTTTAACGGGAATATCATACGGTCCATGTGTGCTCAAGGTGAACATAGCTGCAAAAAAGGGCTGCTTTTCTTTGTTTAATTCGGCCAGTTGGCGGGTAAACAAATCACCATCATGCACGCCCAATCGCCCTCTGTAAACAGATGAGGCAAAGTCCTTCTCTTCCAAAATTCGGTCAAACCCGTTGTAATACATATACGACCGAATGTTACCATAGCTGAGCTGTCCACCAAATAGAAACGAAGTCGCATATCCGTTTTTTTTGAAGGATGTATTGATACACGGCAGGTGCACGTATTTGTTGGGAACGGTCACAATGGACGATCGGGGCTGAGCAGGGAAGGCAGAAAAAACCGCTCCCATGCCTTGGTCACTCAAATTCCCCGAGGCGTAACAGGAATCGAAGGAAATCCCTTGTTGCAGCAATTGGCTAAAATGTGGAGCAATTCCCCGATAGCCTCCAAGGGCTTCCACCACATCGGCCGCCCACCCTTCGAACACCACCCACACCACGTTTGGGCGCGTATTGGTTAAAAACTGAACGGTTGTATCGGAGGATACTGCGTACAATTCATCAATTCGTAGTTGGGCATCTTCCGGTTTGAGAAAGGTATATGGGTCGTATGCTTCCAAATTCTGGAGCACATTACTCATCAGGTGGAAGGTGGAATTGACGGATGCTGAATTGAGGATGTTGTAATGTGAGAAATAGGCATCACTTACCTGAATTGGAATAGGCGCATACCCACCGCGCAGGCCTGTAAACAGCAGCACCGGAGCCAATATGAAATAGGAGAAAGCCACCATCAGATTTCTGGAAAAATCCGGTGAAACGGGCACCATTTTACGAAACAACCAACGACCACCCAAGGTCATTGAAAGCGTACCTAATACAGTGGTGAAAAGTTGCCACCAACTGGCTGTATGAAACACTTCCGCAGGTTGTTGTAAAAACCAAAGCGCTTTGTAGGTGAATTTATGTGCCCATTCGTCGTAAAGAGGAAGCTCTGTGAGGGTCAGTAAACTGATCAGAAAAACGATAAAGACACTGAATCCTTCGGTGATTTTAAGCAGAACTCTGAGCCCTGTATATC
>CALQRR010000066.1 GCA_943333015.1 Chitinophaga pinensis
CACTCATCACACGGAACTCCCGGCATTTTGCGTTTATTTTGTCTTTCGACTTCGTCTCCGTTTATGAAAACCTTTTCCTTCCTTATACTTTTGCTTAGTTTAACATTCACTTCCTGCGACCGTGAAGGATGCACCGATCCCAATGCCAACAACTACGACGATAAATACGAGAACGACGACGGTACCTGTCGTTACGACTCCGATCCCTTTGCCGGTCGTTGGGAAGCGCGTGATTCCATTCTCACGTTTGGAACATACGTAGCCGATGAAGTTCGTACCATAGACATCCGCATTCTTACGGCCAACCAGGCTAAAGTGAAATTCTTTTGGAGGAATGAAAACGGTACTTATTCCGACACGCTTGAAGCCAACTCCAAACCCAATACGCTTTCTATCCCGGAACAATCGTTTGCCGACACACTCACCATCAGCGGAAACTTCACCGTTTCCCGAATTGGTGGTATCAAATGCGAGTACACCGTTTTTAACGACAACGTCAGCATTGGGCGTCGCGGTATTGCTACAAAGCTCGACTGATTATTCCGAAATACTGCGTCTAAGAAAATTGAGAGCGGCAAGCGATGCCATGGTGATGTTGCGTCCACGGTCGCTGCTAAACTGAAACATTTTTGCTGAAGTTGAATCTGGTCCAGCGACTGCTATCCAGACCATTCCTACTGGATTGCCATCTTTATCTGGTCCCGGGCCGGCAACACCTGTTACGGATACCGCATAATCTGTTTTTAATCTATTGCGAACGCCTTCTGCCATTTCACGTGCGGTGGCTTCGCTCACCTCGCCTTCGTTTTTTAGTGTTTCGGGATTTACGCCCAGCACACGCGCTTTTAATTCGGAGCTATATGGAATTACTCCTCCAGCAAATACAGCCGATGCGCCTGGAATGGACGTGATCAGATGGGCAATATTTCCGCCCGTGCAGCTTTCCGCAAGTGCCAACGTTTGGTCTTTCTGTAGTAATTTTTGGAGCACCAGGCTTTCAAGCGTTTCATCGCCTTCTCCATCTATATAATGTCCGATGAGTGCATACAGACTTTCCGCTTGCGTTTCTATATCGGCATTTAGCTGCTGTTCCTCTTTTCCGCTGGCACTGATGCGCAATCGCACCAATCCCGGACTAGGCAAATAGGCCAGTTTCAAATGTTCGGGTAAGGCATCTTCCCAGTCGGAAATCAGTTCCGACAACACACTTTCTCCAATGCCTTGGGTGAGAAACGTCCGATGAAGAATCACCGGTGTTTGAAACGTTGCCCGAATCTTGGGTAACACCTGTTGGCTCATCATCGACTTCATCTCATACGGCACACCCGGCATCGACATATAATACACGCCTTCCTTTTCGAACCACATGCCCGGCGCTGTTCCGTTATAATTAACCACCAGTTCACAGCGTTCCGGAATTTCAGCTTGTTTGCGGTTGATGGGTGATACCTCTCTGCCAAAACTGCGGAAAAGGCGCTCCACTTGCTCGTATTGTTCTTCACTAAATACCATTCCGCCGCCAAAATAGTCGCACAGGGTGGCTTTGGTGATGTCGTCTTTGGTGGGGCCGAGGCCGCCTGTAATCAAAACCAGCGTCGCCCGTTGGGAGGCTTCTTTTAATGCTGAAAGAATGTGTTCCCGATCGTCGGAAACGGAGGTGATTTGCTTCACCTTAATTCCGATGAGGTTCAGCTCCTGCGCCATCCAGGCCGAATTGGTGTCCACGATTTGTCCGATCAGGATCTCGTCGCCTATGGTAATCAGTTCTGCTAGCATGCTGTTCGGTTGTATGTCTTGGGTGATGAGAATGTCAACGTTTTAATCTAGCAAAGTCGCACAGCGTTTGACGGTGGCTTTACAGTCCTCCATAATCTCCCGAACCACTTCGCCTGCGGGTTTGATTTCCCGGATCAGGCTGCTCACTTGCCCGATTTCAAGTTCCCCTTCTTCCAAATCGCCTTCGTACATCCCCTTTTTAGCTCTGCCACGTCCCAGCATTTCGGTTAGGGTTTCTTTCGAAGCTCCGGAAGCCTCTGCATGCTGAACACTTTCTGCGAACGCATTTTTTAAGAGACGCACAGGTGTCAATGTTTTCAGCGACAGCTTGGTATCGCCTTCGGCCGAAGTAATGACCCGCTGTTTGAATGCTTGGTGACAGGAAGATTCGGGCGTAGCCACAAAGCGACTACCGATTTGAACCCCTTCGGCACCCAAGGCCAGACAAGCCGCCATTTGTGCACCGTTTCCAATGCCACCGGCTGCAATTACTGGAATGGAGACTGCCTGCACAATCATCGGAATGAGCACGAGTGTTGTTGTTTCTTCCCGTCCATTATGACCACCGGCTTCAAATCCTTCGGCTACAATGGCATCTACACCCGCCGATTCGCATTTTTGGGCAAATTTGGTATTTGCAATCACATGCACCACGGTAATACCGCGTTCCTTGAGCCAGCTGGTCCATGTAGCAGGATTGCCCGCGGAGGTAAACACGATTTTTACTCCCATTTCGACCACGATATTCATGTGGTCTTCGATGTTGGGGTAGAGGAGCGGGATATTGACACCAAAGGGTTTATCGGTCGCCGCCTGGCATTTTTGAATCTGATCGCGCAAGACCTCCGGATACATGGAACCAGCGCCCAGAAGTCCTAATCCGCCGGCATTGCTAACCGCCGAGGCCAGTTCCCATCCGCTACACCAGATCATACCAGCCTGGATGATAGGATATTGAATTCCGAAGAGCTGCGTGATGCGGTTGTTCATGTGCACATTTTTGAGCCACAAAGGTAATAAGGCCAGACTTTAGTCCGAGGAGCTTATTTATAGCATTTAGTTATGATGAACAGTCTGCTGACATATGCATTCTGTTCTAGTCAATAACCCGGACAGAAGTCCGGTGCCTACGTTAAACACAAGGCATCAGAAATAGAAACGGTGTTGAATTGAAGCTGGGTGTTGCATAAGCAGGCTGTTAAAGAAAAATACCCCGGACAGAAGTCGGGCGATGCATTTGGTGGAGAGGCTTTTCTTGCGAAAAAAATCCTTCATCGATGTCCGTCTCAAAACACTATTTTTGCCCGTCGTTTGAAACTTAAAGCATGAAAAAAGACAAGGTAATTTTTGAACTCATTGGCGAAGAGCTCCATCGTCAGACCGTAGGATTAGAGCTGATTGCATCCGAAAACTATGTGAGTAATCAGGTCATGAAAGCAGCCGGATCGGTGCTCACAAACAAGTATGCCGAAGGCCTTCCGGGCAAGCGGTACTATGGAGGATGTGAATGGGTAGATGAGATCGAGAACATTGCGATCAACCGGTTGAAAACCTTGTTTAATGCAAGCTGGGCCAATGTGCAACCACATTCCGGTGCGCAGGCAAATGCAGCGGTGATGTTGGCTTGTCTGACTCCAGGCGATAAAATTTTAGGTTTTGATCTCAGCCATGGTGGTCACCTCACACACGGTTCACCAGTGAATTTTTCCGGTAAACTCTATTCACCATCGTTTTACGGGGTTGAAAAAGAAACCGGATTAATCGATTGGAACAAAGTAGAAGCAACCGCTAAAAAAGAAAAGCCCAAGATGATCATCTGCGGAGCTTCCGCTTATAGCCGTGATTGGGATTATGCCCGTTTGCGTGCGATTGCTGATTCTGTTGGAGCACTTTTGCTTGCCGATATTTCGCATCCTTCCGGATTAATTGCCAAAGGCATTTTAAATGATCCGCTACCACATTGCCATATCGTGACTTCCACCACACACAAAACCTTGCGTGGACCGCGTGGTGGTGTGATTATGATGGGACAAGATTTTGAAAATCCGTTTGGTTTGAAAACCCCCAAAGGCGAACTGCGCATGATGTCGGCATTGCTCGATTCAGGCGTTTTCCCTGGAACACAAGGCGGACCATTGGAACATATCATTGCTGCAAAAGCAGTGGCATTCAACGAAGCGCTTTCTGATGAGTACATGGAATACATCTTGCGTGTACAGAAAAACGCACAGGTGATGGCCAATGCTTTGGTGAAAAAAGGCTACAACATTATCTCTGGTGGAACCGACAATCATCTGATGTTAATCGATATGCGTTCGAAAAACGTAACCGGTAAAGAAGCCGAGATAGCACTTGGAAAAGCCGATATCACGGTGAATAAAAACATGGTTCCATTCGATGATAAATCGCCGTTTGTGACTTCCGGTATTCGAGTTGGTTCAGCTGCTATTACAACACGCGGTATTACTGAAAAGGAAATTCCACAGATTGTGAAATGGATTGATGAAGCCATTGTGAACCATACCGATGATAAAAAATTAGCGGCTATTGGTAAGAAGGTGAATGAACTCATGGAGAACTATCCCCTTTTTGCCTAAATTGATTCATTGCATTTCGTCTTAAACATCGCTTTATGATCCGCGCTAACGATCCTAATCTACGCTCCTGGGTTCCCATACCGGAACATTCGGATTTCCCGATACAGAATCTTCCTCTGGGAATAATCTGCAACAATGAATACCATCACGTGGCAACACGCATTGGTGACCATGTGCTCGATCTGGCAGTCCTTAATAAGAGCGGTTTACTCGGCGTTGACTTTGTGCAGGAGATTTTTGAACAAGATTCTATCAATGCCTGCATCGGACTGGGGAAGGAAATGATGCGTGATTTGCGCAACCGCATTTCCCGGTTATTAGACGACAAACACGACGATCTGCGTAAAGATGTTGATCTGCGCGAAGCCAGTTTGTTTCACATCAACAATGTGGAAGTGTGTATGCCTGTGAAAATTGGGAATTACACAGATTTTTAGTCCAGCATTGAACATGCAACCAACGTAGGGACAATGTTTCGTGATCCCGCCAATGCATTGCTTCCTAACTGGAAACACATTCCAATTGGCTATCATGGCCGCGCATCATCTATTGTACTGAGCGGAACACCGGTAAAACGTCCAATGGGGCAAACCAAAGCCGCCGATCAGGATGCCCCTGCATTTGGTCCAACGAAGCAACTCGATTTTGAACTTGAAATGGCATTTGTTACTTGCCGTTCAAATCCTCTAGGCACGCCCATTCCAATCGATGAAGCACCCGATTATATTTTCGGGATGGTGCTTTTTAACGACTGGAGTGCCCGCGACATGCAGAGTTGGGAATATGTGCCCCTCGGACCATTTTTGGCGAAGAGTTTTGCATCAAGCATGAGTGCCTGGGTGGTGAGTATGGATGCCTTGGAACCTTTCCGCGTGGAAGGACCGGAGCAAGACCCTAAACCCTTGCCATATCTGCAGTATTCAGGCGATCATAATTACAACATCGAGCTCGAAGTATTGCTCGAGTCACCCCGGTTCAATCCGGCGCGTATCGTGCATTCCAACTTCAAATACATGTATTGGAACATGGTGCAACAACTCACCCATCATGCATCCAATGGCTGCAACATTCAGGTAGGCGATTTGTACGCCTCCGGAACGATCAGCGGTCCAATCCGTGACAGTTTTGGATCGATGCTAGAGCTAACATGGCGTGGGACAGATCCGCTGAAAATGCCCGATCATACGGAACGTAAATTCATTCAGGATCACGACACCGTTATCATGCGTGCTTTTGCTCAGAATGATCAGGTACGTATTGGATTCGGGGAAGTAATCTCCACCATCGTGCCTGCATAAGCCGGATACTTTCCGGAATGAATCACACAAACAGAAAATCAACCATGAAACTTGCCACCAAACTTATTCATGCCGGCCAGGAACCTGATCCATCCACAGGTGCTATCATGACTCCCATTTACCAGACGTCTACCTATGTTCAGGAAGCACCGGGAGTGAACAAAGGATATGAATATGCACGATCTCAGAATCCAACCCGCAAGGCTTTGGAGGAATGTTTGGCTGCTATTGAGAATGGTGCTTTTGGCTTGAGTTTCGGCAGTGGTGTTGCGGCAACGGATACCGTTATGAAATTGCTTCGTCCGGGAGATGAAGTGATTGCGGCGGATGATATGTACGGAGGAACATACCGTTTGTTTACCAAGATTTATGAACCGATGGGTGTCCGCTTTCACTTTGTGAACATGGGCAATCCCGAAAATATTCGTCCGCTGATAAACGCCAATACCAAGTTGGTTTGGACCGAGTCGCCGACCAATCCCTTGATGAGCATTACAGACATTGCTGCTGTGGCTGCCATCTGCAAGGAAAACAAGATCCTCCTCACGGTCGATAATACATTTGCAACACCTTGGCTGCAAAATCCCCTCGATTTGGGCGCCGATATTGTGTTGCATTCGGGAACCAAATACTTAGGTGGTCACAGCGATTTGATTCATGGTTGTTTGATGATGAACGATCCGGAGCTGCGCGAGAAATTGTATTTCATTCAGAAAAGCTGCGGTGCTGTTCCTGGACCGATGGATTGTTTTCTGGTTTTGCGCGGTTTAAAAACACTGCACGTGCGTATGAAAGCGCATTGTGAAAACGGTCGCACCATTGCTCATTATCTCCGCAATCATCCCAAAGTGGGGCATGTTTACTGGCCAGGTTTTGAAGATCATCCCAACCACGACATCGCCAAAATGCAAATGCGTGATTTTGGGGGTATGATGAGCTTTATTCTGACCGATGCATCCGGCGAAGCCGCCCGTCGGTTTCTCACTGGAACACATCTGTTTGCCTTAGCCGAAAGCCTCGGTGGT
The DNA here is from genome assembly GCA_943333015.1 of Chitinophaga pinensis. GTDB lineage: Bacteria > Bacteroidota > Bacteroidia > M30B66 > M30B66 > CALQRR01. Next base: position 6,697 of record CALQRR010000066.1, read on the forward strand.
GTGGAATCGTTGGTCAACCATCCGGCTTCCATGACACATGCATCTATTCCCAAAGCAGAACGCGACCGCATTGGCGTGGTGGAAGGCTTGATTCGTTTATCCGTTGGGATTGAAGATGTGGAAGACCTGATTGCAGATCTCGATGCTGCTTTGAACAAGGTGTGAAACACGTCATTATAACCGGAACATCCCGCGGACTGGGGAAAGCCCTTGCCGAGGCATTTCTACATTCCGGTTGGCGTGTAGTTGGCATTAGTCGCACACATACGCTGGAGCATTTGCTTTACACCGCAGTAGAAGCCGACTTATCGCAGCCTAGTGTGGCAGAAACAGTTGATCTGATGATGGATGAACAGGCGGATGAATACCTGCTCATTAACAATGCCGGAATGTTGGGAGAGATCGGACATGCAGGAGCGATTCCTTCCTCTACCTATCAACAGGGCTATCAACTCAATTTAATTGCTCCCGCTTTGTTGATCAACAGGTTTATGCAGCTGACGGCCAATAAGAAGCGAACAATCCTAACAATATCCAGTGGTGCAGCTCAAACGCCTTACGATGGCTGGGGCATGTATTGCAGCAGCAAGGCGGCATTGGAGATGTTGCATGAGGTGTTGATGAAAGAACTGGAATTAAGCAACGATCCACTCACGCGTGTGTATACGTTTTCGCCCGGTGTGATGGATACCATCATGCAGCATCAGATTCGGGGAGCTAGTAAGTCGGCCTTTTCAAACATCGATCGTTTTACGGATCTGCAAAAAATGCATCAGCTACCTTCAGCCGAAACTGTTGCTAGCAAGATTTTACAACTCCTATTTTCCAACGAGAACTTGCGGAACGGTCGCTACAACATCCGCGATTTTGAACAATAGCATTAAGAAATTGGTTGCCACACGTTTCAATCTACTATATTCGCAGCACAAAGGGCTGTTAGCTCAGTTGGTTCAGAGCACTACCTCGACAAGGTAGGGGTCACTGGTTCGAGCCCAGTACAGCCCACTTTCCTCCCTTTTTTTCAATTCACATAGCACAATTCGTGTTTGCCTTGCTGTGCTTGCCAATTAGAAGTGAGCCGTTTAGGGGATACGAATAAATGCACGGGAAACAGAGTAAGCCGAGAAATACCCCACGGCGCCACCGG
>CALQRR010000067.1 GCA_943333015.1 Chitinophaga pinensis
ACACGCAAAATATCCCTGAATCATGAAAGTGCATAATTTCAGTGCCGGGCCAGGTATCCTGCCCAAGGAAGTTCTTCAAAAAGCGGCTGCAGCCTGTCTCGACGTCAATCATTCCGGTTTGTCCCTTCTGGAAGTATCCCATCGTGGAAAAGATGTGATTGCTGTTTTTGATACCGCCGTAAGTCTCGTCAAAAAGCATTTGGGAATTGGGGATGATTATGCAGTTGTATTTCTCCAAGGCGGAGCAAGCATGCAGTTTTCGATGGTCCCAGCTAATTTCCTAAACGGAAAGGCAGCCTACCTCAATACAGGTGTTTGGGCATCCAAGGCAATCAAGGAAGCGGAGCTATACGGTGTAACTCATTTAGTGGCATCTTCCAAGGATCGTAATTTTGCCTATATCCCTAAAGGATACAACATCCCAACTGATGTGGATTATTTCCACATCACCTCCAACAATACCATTTACGGCACACAGATGCGCACGTTTCCGGAAAGTCCTGTTCCGTTGTTCTGTGATATGTCGTCAGATATTTTTTCTCATCGTATTGATGGAAATAAATTTGACCTTATTTACGCCGGTGTTCAAAAAAATATGGGGCCTGCCGGTGCTACACTGGTGGTTCTGAAAAAGGAATTGTTGCAGAAGATCAAGCGTACACTACCATCGATGCTCAACTATGCCATTCATGTGGAAGGCGAGTCGATGTATAATACTCCACCTGTTTTTGCTGTATATGTTTCAATGCTTACTTTGGAATGGCTCGATACCAATGGTGGCGTTGAATGGGCAGAAAAACGCAACAAAGCCAAAGCGGAACTTTTCTATTCCGAGTTAGATCGAAATTCACAGTTTGTAGGCACCGTTGATACAGAAGATCGTTCCTGGATGAATGCCAACTTTGTGATGGCAGCTCCTGAAAAGGAAGAAATTTTCAAGGGCATGCTCAAGGAGGCGAATATCAATGGATTAGCCGGACACCGTTCTGTTGGTGGATTCCGTGCTTCTATGTACAATGCAATGGACATCGATAGTGTTCAGGTTTTGGTAGATGTTATGAAATCATTCGAACAGAAAAACGGATAACCCATGATAGTTAAGAAAATTCTTGCCAACGACGGAATCGATAACCTGGGAAAGATCCTATTAGAAGAAGCCGGTTTTTTTGTTGAAACACAGAAGGCACCTGAAGGACATTTAGCCGAAACAATCAATGCGGGTAATTTTGATGTATTGCTTGTTCGCAGTGCAACGAAAGTAACATCCAGCATCATAGACGCTTGCCCCTCCTTGAAACTCATTGGACGCGCAGGAGTTGGACTGGATAACATCGATGTGAAATATGCCGAATCCAAAGGCATTAAAGTGGTGAATACACCAGCCTCTTCTTCTCAATCGGTTGCGGAGTTGGTATTTGCGCACCTCTTTTCGGGTGTGCGTTTTCTTCAGGAATCCAATTATTTGATGCGTTCCCAAGGAGACACTCATTTTGGCGAACTCAAGAAAAAATTCGGTGCAGGAACCGAACTTAAAGGTAAAACTATTGGAATCATTGGGTTTGGTCGTATTGGTCAGGCTGTTGCCCGCATGGCAATTGGATTAGGAATGGACGTTGTTGCGTCCGATCCGTTTATCACCGAAGCAATCATCCCGCTTCATATCCTTCCAACGGGGCAGGATATTCCTGTGCCGATTCGCACGTGTAGCCTGGATGAGGTGTTTCAGAAAAGTGATTTTATCAGTCTGCACGTTCCCGGAAAGGTCAATGGAAATGCCGTGATTGGACAGCAGGAAATCTCCAAAATGAAGAAAGGAGTCGGACTTGTGAATGCCTCACGTGGCGGAGTGATTGATGAAGATGCGCTGATTTCAGGGCTCGATAGTGGACACGTTGCTTTTGCTGGTCTGGATGTTTTTGAAAATGAACCCACGCCGCGAACCGAACTTTTGCGACATGTGGGGATTTCGGTATCGCCACACATCGGTGCTGCCACACAGGAAGCCCAAGAACGCATCGGTCGTGAAATGGCGGAGAATATTATTCAGTTTTTCGCCAACAAGTAAGAATGGCGCATCTATTTCCATTCAAAGGAATTCTGCCTGCTCCCGATAAGACAGAGCAAGTTGTATCCCGGCCGTTTGATAAATATTCCCGGAAAGAAGTAGAGGATATTGTAAAACACAATGCCGCTTCTTTTCTCAATATTATCAAGCCTGAATTAGCCAATGGTGAGAGCACCAAACCGGATAATCCCGAAGCTCAAAAGAAAAGCCGTCAGAAATTCGAAGCTTTTTTAGAAAGTGCAGTGCTTCACAAAGCGCAGCAAGATGCCTATTACATCTACCGTCAGGTAAAATCAGACTTTACATATACCGGAATCATTGCCACTATCTCAAGTGCGGATTACCGAAATGGTGTGATTAAAATACACGAACAAACGCTAGCTCCTAAAGAGGAGAAACTCAAGGATTATCTGCGGGTCGTTGGTATTAATGCTGAACCGGTTATGTTCACATATCCTCATCAATCAGATATTGATGAATTGGTGAACGAATTGACCGGCAAGACAGCATACGCGGCTTTCCATTTCGACAACAAGGAGCATTTTCTCTGGGAGATTTCTGATCAAGCATCTGTCGACCGAATTCGTACTGCATTTGCGCAAATTGATCGGGTGTATGTGGCTGATGGTCATCATCGTTCAGCTTCTTCTGTTTTACTTTCTGAGGAGCTTGCTCTGGAGACGGACGATCATTCCGGAACAGCAGATTGGAGTCGTTTTCTAGGGATATTCTTGCCAGATCATAACCTGCAATTGTTCGAGTTTAACCGCCTTGTTAAGGATACCGCCGGATTAACTGTGATGCAAATCATCGAACAGCTTGCTGATGATTTTGATGTTTCTCTCATTGATCAACCACTGTACAAACCGCATTCGCTGCATGAACTGTCGATGTATACCGAGGGGAAATGGTATAGCTTGAAACTGCGATCGGACAGGCAAAATAATCAACTGGAAGATAAACTAGATGCCAACATTCTCAGCAAGCATATTCTTGCTCCGATTTTTCAGTTAAAAGATTTGCGCAACGACGACCGCATTGCATTTCTCAGCGGATTGCAAGGCGCAGAGGAATTAAAGCGACTAGTTGACAAAGGTCAGTATGCTGTTGCTTTTGGGTTGTTTCCGGTAAGTATGGAACAGTTTTTTGCGTTCTCGGATCGGAGTAAGATTATGCCTCCCAAAACAACCTGGTTTGAACCAAAACTGTTGAATGGATTGGTGATTTACGATATTGGGCAGCGTTGAAACATGGGAACAATAACAGAGAATATACGGTCTATTTCTAGCAGTTTGCCACCAAGCGTTAAGCTTGTTGCGGTTTCTAAAACCAAACCCGCTTCGTCAATAGAAGAAGCGTATGCCGCAGGGCAGCGGATTTTCGGAGAGAACCGTGTTCAGGAAATGGAAGAGAAGTATGGCCTTCTTCCAAAGGATATTGAATGGCATTTGATCGGACATCTACAATCGAATAAAGTCAAATACATCGCTCCATTTGTAAGCTTGATTCATGCGGTTGATGATGAAAAACTTCTTGAAACAATTGATAAAGAAGGAAGGAAGAACAACCGGGTGATTGATTGTCTCATTCAAATTCACATTGCAGCGGAAGAAACTAAATTCGGTTTTACCGAAGAAGAAGTGGAATCGTTTCTACTGTCAGGCCGTTGGAAGCACTTGAAAAATGTGCGCATTTGCGGGTTGATGGGCATGGCAACTTTTACCGAAGATACCGCTCAGATTCAACATGAATTTCACGGTTTGTCAACGTTCTTCCAGAGAATGCAGCAGGGAGTAATGAGCGAACATCCCGAATTTAATCAGTTGTCCATCGGCATGAGCGGTGACTATCCCATCGCAATACAGGAAGGAAGCACACTTGTTCGTGTTGGCAGTGCTATTTTCGGCGACCGTCATTAACGGATGACGCTCAAGCGTTTGGTTACTTGAATTCCATCCACGTTAAGCGATAGGATATACATTCCAGAGGAAATGGTCTGCGGTAGTTCCAATGAACGGCTTATGGTTGTTCCTCGATAGCAGCATTTTCCAGACAAATCGCTGATTGAAAAAGCAACATCCGCCTGAAGACCTTGAACGGTGAATTGTCCATTTCCAGGATTCGGGAATACGCCAACTAAGTCGTTCTCCATTTCTTCAATGCCAACGGTATTGGGCGTATTGTGATCACCTGGAGTACTGGTTCCACCGGCAGGGAAATTTGAACTTGTTTCCAGCGCATCAAATGTTGTATTGCTGATCAAATCTCCATTGTACCAAGCTGGTTTTGAAAATGCAGTAGTGTTTCCAAAAAAACGAACAGCGGCATCGGGTGTTCCGGCCGATTGTGTTAGAACTACGCCGCCATATATTTTAGCCGTCAGATCACCATTGGTCCAGCCAACTGCATCTTGTAAAACAGCACCGGAAGGAAGGTCTAGCGTTCCGTCATTATTGGTGTCATAATCTGCATTATAAACCATAGGAATCGGGCTGAAAATCACTGCAAACGTGGTATTCCCATTCTCAAGAATGCCACCTGGAATGGCAAAACTCAGGGTGTCGATAACGGTTGTTTGTGATGGAATAGCGGAAAAACCAAGTGTTGATCCAACGAAAACCAACCCGTTTGCACCGATTGTAATAGCATTCAATGGAATGACTAAATCACAATTTCCGGCCGATGCTGAATCTCCTTCAAAAACGCAGATATAGATTTTATTGAGCGTAGAACCTGGCGTGCCTTTTAGCTCGATGAATTCTTTTGGATCATCTGCCCCCGGGGGATTGACAACGATTTCATTTAAAAGAAGTTGAGCATTTGCATCAAAGGCAAATACGCCAAGCAACAAGAAGAGCAGTTTTTTAAGAAGGGAATTCAGGGAGCTATTCATCAACGGTAGAGCACTATTTTGCCTTGAGCAGTTTCGAAATAATCTTTTTTGAGGTAATAATTCAGGACGTAATAATACACACCTTCCGGCATGTCCTGATTGTTAAACTTCCCATTCCAGGAAAAGTCAAGATTCGGTGCACGGAAAACCTCTTCACCCCAACGGTTGAAAATGATAACATTCCCATTTTCGACTGTTTCGGTATGATAGCACCTGAAAAAATCGTTGAGGTTATCGCCATTAGGAGTAAATGCTCCCGGCACATACATGGTTTGCGGAATGATTTCTTTTAACAGAAAATGTGCAGTGAGCGTATCACTGGTGTCCACAACGCAACCGTTTAGTGTGTCGGAAGAATCAGCTGCTAGGCTAAGTTCTTTTAATGTCCAGTGACTGAACAGGAATTCCTCCGCAGCAAACACATCGGAAGCAACAGGAGTTCCCGGGAAATATTCGAACGTCCGAGGATAGGACTGGATCCATTCACCGTTTATGTTCACTTTACCCGCTCCAGGAGGATCAACCAGTACTGTTAAAAACCAGGTTTGAAGCGGTTTGAAATGCACAATAATCGTATCTGTCGTATCTGTTACAAATGATACATCCACGGTTGCTGAATCAGGAGAGAAGCCGTGGTAGAGTGCTTCATACCATATAAATTCATAATTGGTAGCAGGCGTTGCAGAAAGACTGATGGGAAATCCTTCGTTGTATGTTGCTGTAAACGGGTAAGATGCCGGCCCAATGCCATTAATCGAAATGCTACCAGAACCAACTGGTTCGATAATAAACGTTAGTTGATGGGTTTCGATGATGCGGAAATGAGCAACAATACTATCGCTTGCTTCAATCAGAAAGCTATTGAGGGATGAGGTGCTATCTGAAGTTAGATTGCTGTGAAATACTTCCCAATACCAGAATTCATAAGAACCGGCTGGTGTTGCAGTAATATCACCTTCCACATCTCCGAAATAAGTTCCTGTCCAAGGATATGTTGCAATGTTCAGCTCATTGAATCGGATGGTTCCACTATTGGCAGGTTCAACATTGAATGTCAAATCGAACGGCCCGGTTACTTCATAGCAGTTAATGATGCCTTGATCTTCAATATACTGACATCTCCCTGAAATCTGATTGCGCATATAGGTCAAATGCGTTTGCCATTCAGCCATGCTTCCTCCCCAACGGGCAATTTGATTCGGCATTTCGGGTGTGATATGATTCACAATACTGTCGAAATGTGCCAGTGCGAAATCACAATTCAGATATGTGCTAATCATCTCGGCATATCTGTTTACAAACCGTTGCTTGAATTCTGGATTCGCCATCAAGCGGTTGAAAATATCCAGATGTCCTTCATCGGGGCCTGCATTTTCAAAGTTCTCGTCCAGATCACAGGGATTCGCGGTGAAATCTGTTGTCGGCCAGCCCGAAAAATTTTGCCCGAGATTGAAGGTGTTGTCCATATCCCACAGAGCATATTTCCATTTCACATCTGGAGTTCCCCGACCACGCCACCACATGGTGTTCCAATTGATCCAGTCGGAATTTACCGACCAGGAATTGATGATGATATAATCGATCACACTGGCAATGTCGAGCCGTGTGTCTACAGTCGTGTAATTTGCCGGAACCGAAAGATCGGTGGCCATCATATACGAATACAAGTTATTCCAGTCGTTCGCGCTGCCATAACGAACATTCAAACCTCCCCAAAAGGAAAGCATATCTAAATCCTCCTCTTTTTGATTCCAATAGTAATCCGTGTAATCTGGATCGTTTACTTTTTCACGGATCTCATAAAGTCCCCAGTATTGGCCATTGATGTATAAAGCACAATGGTCATTGGTCCGAAGATCCACATTCATGTGAGCTGTTTGAGCCAACGATTGGATATACGCATCACGTAAATGACAGCCGCCTCCGCTTCCTCCCGTGAACGGGTAATTATCGGAAGCTGCTGCTTTTAGAATAATCCGCTTGAATTCAGCACGCGGTTTTGTTGGGAAAAGGGGGTAGTCAATTTCGTCGTCATAGCCTAACTGATCACGAACGATGAAGTCAATTCCTTTTTGAGGATATGCCCAACTATCATTTCCGTGACCGTTCACATCTCCAAAAGATTCAAACTGAAAGGCTCCGGAACTGGTGAAGTATTCGATGGTAGAGGTGATGTCGCTAATTCCGTTATTGAAAAGGCTGTTGTATTGATTGGAAGAAACGGAAACAATGGGAATGGTATGACTGACGCCAATCAGGTACGAATTTGTTTCAGTAAATCCAGCGAGTATAGTTGCAGAAGATGGAAATGCCCGTGCCCGAATAACGGTGGAGGTATTGACTGCAATAGGAGCTGAATAACTGGCCGAAGTTCCAGAAGGTTCCGATCCATCGGTTGTGTAACGGATTGTTACTCCCGTTTCCAGCGAAGACAGGGCAACAGAAATGCTTCCCGGATAAATGCCCGGAGCCAAACTCATACTGGGGGTCGTTGAGTAATTTGAATACCCTGTTCCGTTGGATAATCCCGGACTTGGTGTTGAGAATATGGCCCATGGTGCAGCTCCGTTAGGTGTTCTTCCGCGGGAATGATTGGGAAGCGCGGGGACAATTCCAATAACATCTATGACAGCACCGCCAGCATCTGCAAGAAGGATGTCTTCAAATGTTGTTTGGGTCAGTTTGAAATTGGTATGAAAAGTTAATCCGTTAGAAATATCCCGGCCAGATGCAAAAAATAAGGCGAAACCGTTAGGAGCAATGGTTGTACCTGCTGG
>CALQRR010000068.1 GCA_943333015.1 Chitinophaga pinensis
CGAGTAACCTTGAAAGCACTTTCAACTATCGTTCACAATGGAAAAGTGTAACGGTTCCCTATAAGACGTATGCAGCGGGTGTACACGGTCGTTTTATAAAACGAAAATCACAAAAGAATTTCTTTGCCGCAGGAGCCAATTTCTTTTATGATGAAGCCGGTGACGGAACACTGAAAACAACGTCTATCAACTTATCACTGGCCTACCACATTCGGCTGAACAAAATCAACAAGCTCGGATTGGGCTTTATGGGAGGCTATGGACAACGTCGAATAGATTTAAGTAATTTTCAATGGGGAAGCCAATATACAAGCGCAGGATACAATAGCAGCCTCCCTTCGGGTGAGAATGTTTCCAGCCCTACTTTTTCATACTTAGATTTTGCCAGTGGTATTGTTTGGTCTATGGATAATAATTCAGGAAGAATTAGAGTTCAGGGAAATAACTACAATCAAGGAACTTTGGGCTTCTCCGTATTTCATTTCAATAAACCAGACTATTCATTTGATAAAACAGGTGAGAAACTGTGGATCAAATATGTCGTTCACGGAAACTATCTATGGAGCATTGAGGGTTCTAAACTGGCATTGAATCCTGGTTTTTTATTTTATCGCCAAGGGCCCAATCAACAAATATTATTTGGAAGTCAGGTGCGATATGATATTTTAGAAGAGTCCAAATACACCGGAAATATTAAACGGGCAGGCGCATATCTGGGTGCTTATTACCGCACAGGTGATGCCCTAATAATAAGTGGAATGATTGAAGTATCGGCCTACAGTTTTGGATTTAGTTATGACGCAAACATGTCCAATTTGCGTCCTGCAACCAACGGACGAGGTGGTTTTGAATTTTCAATCCGCTACACCGGCGATTCAAACTTCTTCGGAAAAACCATGCAGACACGTTAAAAAAAACGGACAAGCTGCTAAGTAGCAACGTTGTCCGTTTGGTGGGCCTGGCTGGAATCGAACCAGCGACCCGCGGATTATGAGTCCGATGCTCTAACCCCTGAGCTACAGGCCCGTTTTTCAGGGTGGGCAAATATAGATGGTCGGCAGGGATTTGCAAAATGAAAGCAAGAATGGAAGTACATTTGTCGCATGATTTTCGAAGGACAACATATTGACGCGATCATTTTCGACCTCGGAGGTGTTATATTAAACATTGATTATAACCTTCCTATTAAGGCATTTCAGAAATTGGGCAATGACGATTTTATCAATCATTTTACTCAGTTAAAGCAAACGCGTTTATTTGATGATTACGAAACAGGAAAGGAAAGTTCTGAAGATTTTGTTTTAGAACTTCAGAATTATGTCAAACCAGGAACAAGCAATCAGCAAATAATTGACGCCTGGAATTCCATCTTGCTCGATCTGCCCGAAGAACGGCTGTTTATTCTTGAAAAAGCAGCTGAGAATCACCGGATTTTCCTACTATCTAACACCAATGACATTCATATTCAGGAGTTTAATAGCTACCTGCTCGAAGAGCACAACTTGCCCTCTTTGGAACCATTCTTTGAACAACTGTATCTATCTTTTGAAATCGGATTACGCAAACCCGATCCACGCATTTTCGAATATGTGCTACAGGATGCTGGTTTAGAGCCTTCTTCTACCCTATTCATCGACGATTCGATTCAACATATTCAGGCGGCCAGGGAATTGGGTATTCTGACACATCACTTGGTTGGACAAACGATTGTTGAATTACTCGACGATAAACTCTGATTCAGGCAACTCGCCCCGGTTTCCTTTTTACCGAACAAAGCTCTACGATCTTGTCCTTCTGAGGATTTCTGAGAAGGATTTCAAACATCCGTGCGCGGCATTTTCCTATCTTCGCGCACCCTTTTTACACGCTATGTCAGACGATAAGAAAGTCATTTTTTCGATGGTGAAGGTCAGCAAGACCTTTCCTCCCCAGAAACAAGTCCTTAAGGACATCTACCTCAGCTTTTTCTATGGTGCCAAAATCGGTATCATCGGACTGAACGGCTCGGGAAAATCGACCTTGCTGAAGATCATTGCCGGTGTTGAAAAATCCTATCAGGGCGATGTGGTGTTTTCACCCGGTTACCGAGTGGGTTATCTGGAGCAAGATCCACAACTGGACGATACTAAAACAGTGATTGAAATTGTGCGCGAAGGTGTACAACCGATCATGGATATTCTGGCTGAATACAACGAGGTGAACGAGAAAATGGGCCTCGAAGAATATTACATGGATGGCGATAAAATGGACAAATTGCTGAGCCGTCAGGGTGTTTTGCAGGATGAAATTGACTCGAAAAATGCCTGGGAAATTGATTCCACTTTGGAGCGTGCGATGGATGCGCTGCGTTGTCCGGAATCAGACCGTATCATTGGAACGCTTTCCGGTGGTGAACGTCGTCGGGTAGCCCTTTGCCGACTGCTGCTTCAGCAACCAGAAATCCTCTTGCTGGATGAGCCTACCAACCACTTGGATGCAGAATCCATTGATTGGCTAGAGCAGCATTTGCAAAATTATGCCGGTACTGTAATCGCCATTACCCACGACAGGTACTTCCTGGATAATGTGGCTGGCTGGATTCTCGAACTTGACCGTGGAGAAGGAATTCCATGGAAAGGCAATTACTCGAGCTGGCTAGAACAAAAAGGCAAGCGTTTACAACAGGAAGAAAAGACCGAATCGAAACGTCAGAAAACATTAGCACGGGAGCTTGAATGGGTTCGTCAGGGAGCTAAAGGTCGTCAGGCAAAGCAGAAAGCACGTTTGCAGTCGTACGATAAAATGCTCAACGAAGATGTGCGTGAGAAAGAAGAAAAACTGGAAATCTTTATTCCGAATGGACCGCGTTTGGGGAATGAAGTGATTGAAGCGATTGATGTGTCGAAAGCATTTGGCGACAAGTTGCTTTATGAGCATTTGAATTTCCGTTTACCACCTGCAGGAATTGTTGGAATCATTGGACCAAACGGAGCGGGTAAAACCACTATTTTCAAAATGATTATGGGGCAAATACAGCCGGAACAAGGTGAATTTAAGATCGGGCCAACGGTCAAGATCAGCTATGTGGATCAAACACACGATTCACTGGATCCAAACAAATCGGTTTGGGAAGTCATTACTGGTGGAAACGAAACAATGGAAATCGGTGGACGATCGATGAACTCCAGAGCATATGTGAGTCGTTTCAATTTTAACGGAGCAGATCAAGGAAAAAAAGTGAGCGTACTTTCTGGCGGGGAACGTAACCGTTTGCACCTGGCCATGGCGTTAAAAGCAGAAGGCAACGTGTTGCTGCTCGATGAACCGACCAACGACATTGACATCAATACACTTCGTGCACTCGAAGAAGGTTTGCAGGATTTTGCAGGGTGTGCTGTCATTATTAGTCACGACCGCTGGTTTCTCGATCGCGTGTGTACGCACATATTGGCCTTCGAAGGAGATTCTCAGGTATATGCCTTTGAAGGAGGATATTCGGAATATGAGGAGAATAAAAAGAAACGACTCGGAGATCATGAACCGAAACGCATCCGTTATAAAAAGCTGGTAAATTAATACCTGAACACGCAGTTGATTAGATCTCCTGCGTGTTTTTTTTTAATAGTGTGTTGCGATAATGGTATAAGTTTTTTATTTTAGTGGTATAAATACAGAAGCTTTATGGATGCCAAAATCACACTCAGTTTCGATGCACAAATTGTTGAACGCGCAAAAGAATACGCTGATTCCCGCGGTATCAGTTTGAGTCGTCTTACTGAAGTGCTTTTTAGGAGGCTTACAGCTGGCGGATATGTCAACATCGAAGATTTTCCTGTTTCCAACTGGGTTCACCTGTTATCGGAAGGTGAAGCGTCATACGTAAAAACGCCCAAAAGCTCCAAAGCCCTCCGTACCGAGCACCATGCCTCTAAAAAGAAAAAGGCATGAACGTTTTTGTTGATGCCAATGTCATTATTGCCGTTCTCAACAAAGAATATCCGGCCTATGAATGTGCTTCGCGTTTTCTTAGCTTGGCACAGGATCGGAGATTTACACTCTTTACGTCTTCGCTTTCATTAGCAATTTGTTGGTTTTTTGTTGCGAAGAAGCATGGAAAATCTGTTGCCAAAACAAAAATAGCCTTGCTCTTGAAGCATGTTTGCATAACCGAATGCGGCGAAGCAGAAGCCCTACAAGCCATTGCCGATAAAAAAGCGCCCGATTTTGAAGATGCCATTCAAGTGTATTCTGCCATGCGTGCTGCGTGTTCGCACGTGGTAACTCACAACCTCAGCGACTTTCATTTTTCCACCCTGAACGTGCTTGATCCGCGTGATTTTTTAGTGCAGCATGCTATGTGATATACCCGTGGGTAAGATTTGACACGAAATGCTGTGTGACTGATTGAGCCAGATAGCCCGGAGCAGGTGACTGGAGCTTTTCGCGCAAGGAACATGCGAGGACTATGGGCGAAAGCAGGACCCTGAAAACGGAGCTTCGCGGAGTGTCAGGGGCACACCCAATCGTGGTTGATAAGAAAAAGCTCCATCCCGAACCGCAAAGGTCAATTGGTGGTACATTGGCCTATGAAGCGATTTTTCCTTTTAATGAGTTGTGTGGCGTTGCCCTTGATCGTGGGTGGCATTTCCGGTTTTTTCACCGTAGATGGTGTTAAAGGTTGGTACCAAACGCTGGTCAAACCTGGATTTACTCCTCCCAATTATTTGTTTGGGCCCGTTTGGACATTCCTGTATGCCTTAATGGGGGTTGCTTTTTTCCGGATTGTGGAAAAGCCTTCTGGAGTTGGACGGACATTGGCAATCCGCTTATTTTTAGTTCAACTGTTTTTTAATTTCTGCTGGAGTCTATTGTTTTTCAGCATGCATTTGATCACCGCCGCACTGGTCGATATTGTGGTTTTATGGGGATTCATTGTCTGGATGATTTTTCAATTTCGAAAACTGGATGCTTTTGCTGGATATTCTCAGATTCCGTATTTGCTTTGGGTTAGTTTTGCAACGGCATTAACGACCGCTATCTGGTGGTTGAATGGCTAAGAAAAACGATGAATAATTCCCTAAAATCTGAGGTCATTCAGGCATGCTTGCAGATATTACATGCCCGCATTGCAGAACTCGAAGAGACCGAACGATCGGCCAAAGAATCGGCCGCTGGCGATACTAAAAGCAGCGCCGGCGATAAACACGAAACAGCCCGTGAACTCCTGCAACAGGAACGCGACATGGCTGGCCGACGCATGCAGGAAGCACTTCGTCAGAAAACAGAACTGGAACGCATTCAGGGAGCAAGTCGGTTTACACAGATTCAAACCGGAGCATTGGTGGATTGCTCTCTTGGAACTTTCTTCTTTTCAACAGCACTTGGTTTTGTCTCTGTGGAGGAAAAAAAAATAGCGGTGGTTTCGATGGCTTCGCCGGTCGGGCTCGCACTTAAAGGAAAATCGGCCGGAGATAGCATCTCGTTTCAAGGCAAAGAAATACGGGTGAATGCCGTGATGTAATGGCATTCATTCTTTTTCAATGACACAGTATGATCAGCATTTTCTGGACAGAATGAACTTAAAAACCGGTACGATTACTCGCATAAAAAAATCCCCGACGGAAGAACCGACGGGGATTTTCTAGCAATGCTGTTCGTATTAGAATTTCACGGCGCGGATAACCTCGTTGCTGTTTGCAGAGCGAACACTGATCAGGTAAGTACCTGTTGCAAGTGTTGATGCAGATAGCGTGTGGCGCACTGTGCTTTCGCTGGATACAGATACGTTTTCGTGGATCATAACTTGTCCGAGGGTGTTGATCACCGATACTTCGAATGTCTCATTCACATTGCTTGCGCTTAAGCTGATGCTCAATTGTTCGTTGAATGGATTTGGATACACACTGATTTCAGCAACTTCGTTTGCAGTATTAACATTGTCGTTTAATTCTGCTGCTGCAAGACGAGCTACTGGTGATGATGTACATCCTGGTTGTGCAATAACAACACCGTCCACATCAAAACCATCTGCTGTGCCTGGGAATTTAGTGCTGCTCATTGCTGATGCATCGGTAATGCGCAGGTACTGGAACATAGTAGCGCCTGAAGTAGAAACATCCACCGGCTGATCTTGGCAATATGAATCTGTTAGCATGAACCAATTGATGTTGTCCAAAGACACTTCCAAACGAGCTGTTTCAGGATAGTTGTTACATGTTGGGTTACCGTATGATGTTTCAACCAACATGATGTCTGCTCCTGGTTTGTCAAAAACAACGTAACCAAACTTGAGGGTAATTTTTCCACCAAATCCAAGACTTACAAAGTTTACTACATCTGTGTTCTGTGGAGCTCCAACGGCATTCTCTTTAATACTGCGGGCTGCAGAAATTGCACCACCATTTTTCATTGTTCCTGGCAGGTAATCCATTGCTTCTGTAGCGAAATCTGCACTCATAGTTGCAGGTACTGGGTTGGCTTCTTCGCCATTCAAACAAACAATACCATCCAAATCATACCCATCTGCCAATCCACCATAAGGATAATCGATGCGGGACATGTCAATCAGTTTAACATACTGTGCCCAAGCAAGTCCTTGAAGATCGAAGTAAGAGTTCTGGCAACCTTCGCCCATATAAACCCAGTTGCAGTTGTCCTGAGATGCAAAAGCGCGGATCTTTTCTGGGTAACGAGCGCAGTTTTGTGCGTTATTTCCAAATGTCGTTTCTACTACGTAGACGTCATCGCCAGCTCCGTTGTGAATTGGATTAGCAAATTTCAAGGTAATTGCTCCTCCAAATCCAAGTGCAACAAAGTTGTATGCTGATGATGGTGTTGCAACATCGCTGTCTTCTGGTGAACCAAGGGCATTGGTCATTATCTGACGAGCGGCTTCAATCGGTGTAAGCAAATCGTTCGTTGTTCCTGCAATGTAACTCACTACTTCAACGGCATTACAACCTGCTGGTGTTGGATTAGGAAGTTCGGGAGGTGTGATTTCACAGCTTCCAAGAACATCTCCATGATTCAAATGCGCCTGAAGTGCATTTTCATTTACAGTGATGGTATGTGAACCACCGTTTCCAGTCTGATGGCAAATGGTTACCATTTGTCCTGGAGCTGATTTACCGTTTGCAGATATTATTTGGTTTGCGGAATTAATATGGTGTGTTTGTGCAGTTAAGCCACCAATTGAAAAAACCAACATTCCAAGGAGTTGAGATTTGCGTGTCATCATTTGTTTTGAAGTTTAGGTTGTTTTGTCTTCTTTACTGTTATCCGACAAAAATGGTTTCATTCTTACATGATAAAAAAACACTCCCCTACAGCTAAAATGCGCTAATGATTTGATTACGTGTTATTTAATTTTATTTTTCTTCCACAATACTTCCAGCCATTTTGCAAAACCTTACAGATGTAATGCATATCGTCCGGCCAATTCGGCTTTTTTAAAAAGGCTTTTCATTCATACTTCATTTCAGCGACGGTGGACTTGCAGCTTAAAATATCTTTCAGGTAGGTGCAAAAAAAATCCCCGCCGGAAGAACCGACGGGGATTTTAACATGAATGTTGGTATTAGAATTTCACAGCGCGGATCACCTCGTTGCTGTTTGCAGAGCGAACACTGATCAGGAAAGTACCTGTTGCAAGTGTTGATGCAGATAGCGTGTGGCGCACTGTGCTTTCGCTGGATACAGA
>CALQRR010000069.1 GCA_943333015.1 Chitinophaga pinensis
GATCATTACAGCGGTAGTCAGCATGTTCAAAACCAGTTTTTGTGCCGTTCCTGCTTTCATGCGTGTGCTACCGGTGACAAATTCCGGCCCGGTCACCACCTCAATGGGGAAATCGACCAATCCAGCCAGCACACTGCCGGCATTGCACGTGATACAACCCGTTAAACATCCCAGTTTTCGAGCATCCGAAACGCCCCCAATCACATACGGTGTCGATCCTGAAGCAGCGATTCCAACTACCACATCATTTGGTGTAATGTTCCACTGCTGCAGATCTTTCCAGGCCTGATCCATATCATCTTCGGCAAATTCTACGGCTTTGCGGATGGCGTGATCACCTCCTGCAATAATGCCAATGACTTTGTCAAAATCAATCCCAAACGTTGGCGGACATTCCGAAGCATCCACCACGCCAAGTCTACCGCTGGTGCCGGCACCGATGTAAAATAACCGTCCTCCGAGCTGCATTTTTTCCACCACAGCTTCCACCAACGTGCCAATATGGGCAAGTTCTTTCTGCACCGATTTTGCTACCGTCTGATCTTCACTATTGATCTTCTCCAGCAGTTCGGCCGTACTCATCTTTTCGAGCTGATCGTAGCGAGAATCCGCTTCTGTTGTTCTTTCCATCAGATTTCAGGGAAACGGGCCGGAGCGTATTCGTGCAGGATGGCGTAGGTCTTTTCCACCACATCATCCACCGCAGGTTTGGAGAAATAATCACCGTCAGAACCATAAGCTGGACGGTGATCTTTGGCGGTGAGTGTTACGGGTTCAGCATCCAGAAAACGGAAGCCTTTCTGTACTTCCAAAATTTGCTGAAGGATGAAACCGCTGCCACCTCCCTGAACGTCTTCGTCGAGGATGATGAGCTTGCCTGTTTTCTTTAAGGATTCAACAATGCGGTGTGAACGGTCGAATGGCAGCAAGGTTTGCACATCGATGATTTCTACCGACACGCCAAATGATTGTAGTTCGGTACTCGCTTCCAGCGCAATGCGGCAGCAAGAACCATAAGTAACCAAGGTCACGTCCGTTCCTTCGCGCAGCACCTCCGGCATACCCAGCGGTACACGGAATTCTCCCATGTTTTCGGGCTGGCGTTCTTTGATGCGATAGCCATTCAACGGTTCGATGATGAGTGCCGGATCGTCGGCTGCAAGTAACGTATTGTAAAATCCTGCTGCTTGTGTCATGTTGCGCGGCACACATACATAAATCCCGCGAACAGCGTTAATAATCATGCCCATGGGCGAGCCGGAGTGCCAAATACCTTCGAGCCGATGACCGCGCGTGGCTACAATGAGGGGTGCTTTTTGTTTTCCTTTGGTGCGGTACCGCAATGTTGCCAAATCGTCACTCATAATCTGAATGGCGTAAAGCAGATAATCGAGGTACTGTATTTCTGCCACCGGGCGTAAACCACGCATAGCCATTCCAATGCCTTGTCCCAAAATGGTCGCTTCGCGGATGCCGGTATCGCTCACACGAAGTTCTCCGTATTTGCTTTGCAGCCCTTCCAGCGTTTGATTCACGCCACCAATACCGCCGCTGTCTTCTCCAAACGTTAGGAAATAAGGATTGCTAGCTAAAATGGCATCGAAATTATCGCGCAGAATTTCACGTCCGTCAACGAGTTTTTCATCTTCTGAATAAATAGGAGCAATGGCTTCGACCTGAAGCGCTGATCCTTTGTTTTCGGTATACAACCAGGAATTGTAACGGTCCTGATTTTCTTTCTGCTCTTGATGGAGCCAGTTTTTCAAGGAGCTGCGCGCTTCAGATTGGACGGCACGACTGATCCGCAATGTTTTGCGAACCACTTCCAACACATCACGCCGGAGCGGTTCTTTGTTTTCGGCCAATTGATCTCGCAGCTGAACAAGTGTGCTGTCGCTGTTTTCGGCAATCACCGCATCCAACAAGATGAGTACTTCTGTTTTTGTTTTCAGCAAGGGTGCTTGAAAAGCTTCCCAGGCTGTGCGGCGGGCATCGCGGACAAATGTTTTTGCATCTTTCTCAATCGCATCAAGTTCTTCGGCGGTGGAAAGGGCTGTTTCTAGCATCCATTCGCGCATTTTTTTAATACAATCGAAATCGGTTTCCCATTGCAAACGCTCTTTGCTTTTGTAGCGCTCGTGTGAACCGGAAGTGGAGTGGCCTTGCGGCTGCGTCACTTCTTCGATGTGAAACAGGGCCGGTACGTGTTCTTCGCGCATGCGGCTGATGCCTTTTTCGTAGAGTTCACACAAGCCAGGATAATCCCAGCCTTTGCCTTTGTATATGCGAAACCCGTTACCATCTTCATTGGCTTCAAAACCTGCGAGTGCTTTGGAAATACTCGATTTGGTGGTTTGATATTTCCGTGCAACAGAAATTCCATAACCATCGTCCCACACCGAAATCGCCATGGGAACCTGCATCACACCTGCTGCATTGATGGTTTCGAAAAATAAGCCTTCCGATGTACTGGCATCGCCAATGGTTCCGAATGCGACTTCATTTCCGTTGATCGACAAGCCGGTGGCATCTTTCAGTCCCGGTGTGCTGCGGTAAATTTTAGAAGCCAGCGCCAGTCCAAGCAAGCGTGGCATTTGACCTGCAGTGGGTGAAATATCGGCGGATGAATTTTTTAGTGTGGTGAGTTCGCGCCAGCTTCCATCGGGATTCACGGTGGTTGTGGCAAAGTGCCCGTTCATCGATCGTCCGGAGGACATCGGTTCCGCTTCTTCATCGGCATGAGCATACAACTGCGCGAAGAAATTCTCCACCGTCATCAGTCCGGCAGCGAGCATAAACGTTTGATCACGGTAATATCCGGAACGGAAATCCCCCGCTTTAAACGCTTTGGCCATCGCAATCTGCGGAATCTCTTTGCCATCCCCAAAAATGCCGAATTTAGCTTTCCCGGTCAGGACTTCCTTACGCCCGAGCAGACTCGTTTCCCTGCTGATACACGCAATCCGGTAGTCATTGATGACAGAGGCGAGAAATTCGTCAAAGCTCAGTTCGCTGGAGGATTGGGGTTCGTTTTTTTGAATACTCATACAGGCATCTTTTGTGCAAAGATAACAATTCACCTTGGCTGAAGAACAGCCCGCAGTAGGACGTGTCGGCATAATTTACCATCTTTGAGCAATGCTTCGCCGACGCTGGATACGCCGTATGTTTCTCTACTTCTTTTTAGCTGTATTGCTAGCGGTAACGACTGTCCTTTGGAGTAATTACTGGATTGATGAGGAAAGTGATTCCTGGATTTTTTCGGAAGCCGTTGAAATGCCGCGTACCAAAGTTGGATTGTTATTGGGGACGAGTAAATACAATCGTTCTGGAAATCCCAACCTGTTTTTTAGGTACCGGATTGATGCTGCTGTGAAATTATTCAACAGTCATAAGATTGAGTATTTGCTCGTGAGTGGCGACAACCGGACACTTTCCTACAATGAGCCACGTGATATGCGCAGGGCATTACTCGCCCGAGGTATTCCGGACTCTGTTATTTACCTCGATTATGCTGGGATTCGCACCTTCGATTCGGTGATCCGGTGCTACAAGGTCTTTGGTCAATCTACTTTTACTATCATCTCGCAGGAATTTCATCTCGAAAGAGCATTGTTTATCGCTCGGCATTATGGACTAAGTGCAATTGGATTTGCTGCCCGCAGTGTGCCCGATGCTCATTCGGTTTCCACCGTGATACGCGAATATTTTGCCCGTACCAAAGCGGTTCTTGATGTATACATACTTCCCACACAACCGCGTTTTTTAGGAGATCCAGTTAAAGTAGGCTAAATCCTAAAAATAAAAAACCCCGCCGAAGCAGGGTTTTCAATGTTATTTCTGAAAGATTATTTTTTTCCGAACACCCGTTTCAAGATATCGCTAACTCGCGCTGCCGGGTCCTTACGAATCTGAGCTTCTTCCTGAGCAATGAGTTTGAAGAGTCCTTCAATTGTCTTCTCCGTAACGTAACGATCCAAATCCGGATTCTTTTTCTTCACACCCGGAATCATGTTGTATTTGCTGATGATGGGCTTCCAGTATTTCGTAAGCTGCACCTTGTTGATCGCATTTTTTACAATCGGAGAAAAACGATTGGTCAAATCGGCAGTCGTGCGCGATTGCAAATAGGTGGTTGCTGCATTGTCGCCACCGCGGAGAATGGTCAAACCATCGGTGATGGTCATGGTCTTAACGGCATTGATAAAAATGGGAGCTGCTTCTTTTGAAGCTTCTTCCGCTGCACGGTTCATGGAACGAACAAACTTGTCGACTTCCGATCCCATTCCAAATTGCTTGGCCTTCGTTTCAACCACTTTCACTTCGGGTGGAAATGGAATTTTAATCAGTGGATTTTTCATAAAACCATCCACTTTGGAAGCGCTTCCTGCAGCTTTATTGGTGCCCACATTGAGGGCTTCTTTCAACCCACGGATGACTTCATCGTTACCAAGTCCAGCACCGGCGTTGCTCACGGAAGAGCTACTGGCTTGTTGTTGCTGAAGTTGTTGCTGAAGTTGTTGTAAAACATTCTGAGCAGAAAGAAAACTCCCACAAATAAGGAAGCAGAGCAAAAGAACGATGCGGTTCATAATGATAAGTTTTGTGAAGCGTTTACAAATACGTTGCCAATTAGTTTTGTTCTGGATGGTGGTGTTTGCGTGTTCGTATTTGAGCATTACGGGTACGCAGCAGGTTGAGCGTTTCGACGGTAAGCGAAAACGCCATGGCTACATATACGTATGGCTTCAGATCCAGGTGAAAGGTTTCTTCAATATGCAAAGATTCGAGTATAAGAACAAGACCAATGGCCACCAGAAATACCATCGCCAGCATTTTAATGGTTTGGTATTTATTGATAAAATCGCTCACCACGCCCGAGAAAGCAATCATGATGATGATAGCAATAATCACTGCCAAAATCATAATCACCAGATTCGATGAGATAGCAACGGCAGTTAAAATGGAGTCAAAGGAGAAAACGATATCCAATATCACAATCTGAACAATGGCTTTTGCAAAACCAACTGCTGTAACAGTTCCCGTTTCTTCGTGTTCGTCCCGGCTGAGTTTTTCATAAATCTCCATGATGGTTTTGAAGGTCAGAAACAAACCACCTGCCATCAGGATAAGGTCACGACCGCTGGCTCCAAAATTACCAAAATGAAACAAAGGCTCGGTCAGGCCTGCAATCCACGAGATGACAGAAAGTAAAAGAATGCGGAAAATCAACGCGAGACTCAGACCAATCATGCGGGCCCGTTGCTGACTGCTTCTAGGAAGCTTTCCAGCAACAATGGAAATAAAAATGATGTTGTCAATACCGAGAACAATCTCTAGTAAAGTAAGGGAGAACATGGTAATAATACCGTTAACAGTAAAGAATGCCTCCCAGGCAGCAGGTTCAAAGAAGCCCATGTGTATGAATCAAATTTCAGACTGCAAAACTATTCAAAAGCAAGGAGCGCGGATGGTCGTATTTTATTTTGTTTAGCTTTGTCCATCTACATCGCCTGAAAGGCTTATGAATAAACGATTAGCAGCGATTCTACTTGCCATTACCGGTGTTCTTGCATTGGCCCTTACACTTCTTTCCGGTTTTCAACTGCTGGAATTGCCTCCTCAGCTGGTTCTTGGCAGTCGCTGGTTGGCCATGGCAGCACTGCTGCTTTATAGCTATTACCGTAAATCTCTTACTGTTTGGATTTTGGCCAGTATGGCCATTGGCGTTGAGCTCGGCTATGATTTTCCCGAAGTAGCCAAGCCGCTCAAAGTGCTCAGTGATATTTTCCTGCGTCTCATCAAAACCATCATTGCACCCTTACTTTTTTCCACACTTGTTGTTGGGATTGCAGGGCATTCAAGTCTGAAGCAAGTGGGTCGTATGGGGCTCAAAGCGATTATCTATTTTGAAGTTGTTACCACTTTTGCTCTCATCATTGGTCTTGCTGCCATCAACTTTACAGGAGCAGGAAAGGGAGCGGTTTTTCAGGCACAGGAAGCGCAGGTGGAAAAAGCCCATTCCCTCATCGGACAAAAACAAAGTCACGATGTTATTTTGGAGATCTTCCCGGAGAATATTGCCAAATCCATCTTCGAAAATCAAATTCTGCAAGTCGTTATCTTCAGTATCCTGTTCGGTATCGGACTGGCAATGCTCAAGAATGAAGAGAAAAAACGCCCTATGCTGGCCTTTGCCGAAAGCTTGTCGGAAGTGATGTTCAAATTCACCGATCTGGTCATGTACCTCGCGCCTTTGGCAGTTGGTGGTGCTGTCGCCTATTCTGTGGCCACCATGGGATTGAGCGTCCTGCAGAATCTTTTCATGCTTGTGGGGACCTTGTATGGAGCGCTGCTGGCCTTTGTCCTCTTAGTTTTGGTGCCCATTGGGCTGATTGTTAAACTGCCTTTTCGTCGCTTTCTCGAAGCCATTTCCGAACCTGTATCCATTGCATTTGCTACAGCAAGCTCTGAAGCGGCCTTGCCCAAAGCCATGGAAAATCTCGAAAAAATGGGTATTCCCCGTAAAGTGGTTGCTTTTGTTTTACCAACGGGATACAGCTTTAACCTCGATGGAACCACCTTGTACCTGTCTTTAGCTTCTGTCTTTGTTGCTCAGGTGTGCGGTGTTGATTTGAGTTTATCGGAGCAAATTCAGATGTGTTTGATTTTAATGCTAACAAGTAAAGGCGTGGCCGGTGTGCGCGGAGCTTCTTTTTTAATTCTTGTTAGCACGGTGGCTTCTTTGGGTCTCGATCCTCAGAAAGCCTTTGCTATACTTGCCATTGATGCGGTGATGGACATGGGAAGAACCTCTGTAAATGTGGTAGGGAACTGTTTGGCAACATACGTGGTTGCACGGTGGGAGAAAGAAATTTGATCCTTTTATAAACAATAGGTGTAAGAAAATAAGATGGATTCTCCTCCCGTCCTGCATCTTTATTAATAAATTGCAAACCGAATTTTAAAGGGAAAATGAAAAAAATCTTTACACTCATTTTGGGAACGATGCTCATCACATCATCGTTCGCACAACAACATCCACCACGTTGTTCATCTATGGAAGTGGATGCGCGTTTAAGAGCAACCGATCCGCAGTATGCCGCTCGCCGTGCTCAAGTTGACGAGCATGCGCATGCCTTTGAGTCTTCAGCTTCCGGAGCTGAACGTCTGCTGGTTACCATTCCGGTAGTTTTTCATGTGGTATATAAAACGGCGGCACAGAATATTTCAGATGCGGCTTTGCAATCACAGATCGATGTCCTCAATGAGGATTTCCGCAAGTTAAATTCTGACTTCTCCACAGTTCCCTCCGCTTTTCAAGGAGTTGGTGCTGATATGGAAGTTCAGTTTTGTCTAGCCTCCGTTGATCCCACAGGGGCAGCCACCACAGGGATCACACGTACTTCAACAACAACGACTAGTTTTTCTACCAATGACAATGTGAAGTATGCATCTTCGGGTGGTCATGATGCATGGGATAGATCAAAATATCTGAATCTTTGGGTATGTAACATGAGCGGGGGGATTTTAGGTTATGCGCAATTCCCAGGCGGTCCAGCAGCAACGGATGGCGTTGTTCTGCTCTACAATGCCGTAGGTAATATTGGTGCCGCATCTCCATACGATTTGGGGCGAACAGCAACGCATGAGGTAGGCCATTGGCTAAACCTGTA
>CALQRR010000070.1 GCA_943333015.1 Chitinophaga pinensis
GGTCTGTCCGTTTTTGGTATACGCCAGTGCCTGAAGTTTCTGACCGTTGGCTGCAGTCATTTCAAGTGTTTCCTCGGTTACTGCAGGCTGATAGCCTTTGATCCAGCTTCCCCAGGAAAACGAAGAACGGCAGCCTGGAGTGGTGCTTGCTTCAAGGTGCGAAAACGCATAGGCCGATTGAATAACGGGAAGCATAAACAGCAGAAGTGCAAGAAGCGGAATCCACCGTGTGTAGCGGGAAAGCGGCAAAAAAGAGATCCCGGGCAGCATCAGGAGCAGAAAACTAACGATGCACACGCGGGTATTGTCTTCGGTGGCAGCAAGGTTATACAAAACACCCTCATTCCACCAGAGCGGCATGAGGGTGAGTGAGGCATATAGTAAAAGACCAGTAGAAGCAATCAGTCGAACAGTTCCAAGAATTGAAAACAGACGACTGTTTTTCGTATGGGTCATTGAGTTACTTCAATCGTAACGGTAGCAGTTGAACCTTCGCCGTTCGGGGAGCATTCGTCTGCAACCTGAATGGTTGTATTGTGCAATGAAACGGAATAGTAGCCTTGCATTTCGAAGATGTGTTCTACAACAGGTGATTTAGTAACGGTATCGCGACCGTCACCAAAATTCCAATGATACACATCCATGCCTTCGCTGCATGCTGCATTGAATTTCACGCGCTGCCCAACTTGTGGATTCCGGTCATCGGCATCAAAACACATACGCATGGCATTTTCATCGCAAGAGCTGAAAGTAAAAAGTGCGAGAGCGAGTACTGGAAGAATCAGAGAAATACGTTTCATACAGGTTATGGGTTTGGATTCAGTGGTATCAGAATCACAATATAAAGCAACGAATTTATTTAAAAAATGAATGAAACGATGTAAAAAACGAGTTAAAATGCGATTTCGTGTGTCACGAAAGCAATTGATCAAACATTCGAGCAACGAAGAAGGCAGCAGCAGCGGCAATAACACCTATTAAGGTTACTTTAAGAGCTCCCTGAAGCGGATCTTGTCCGGTGACTTTACTTTTGTAATACCCAAAAACAAACAGACAAATGACGGTAAGCAGGGAAGAAAACTTAAGTCCGGTTGCAGGTGTATTGGTAAACAAGTATGCACTCAAAGGAATAATCCCTCCAACAATATAGGCGATACCGATGGTTGCAGCACTGTTACGAGCGCGGTTGGCATGAGGTTCTTCGAGACCGAGTTCGAACTTCATCATAAACTCTACCCATTTGCGTTTGTCGCGTGCCATTTCATCGGCAATGAGGTGTTGTGTTTCTTCACTTAGACCATAATCGGCAAACACTTCCCGCACTTCCGCTTTCTCCCGTTCAGGAACGCGTTCCACTTCGTCCGCTTCGCGTTTCCATTCGGCCGCATAATGTTCCTGCTCGGTTTTACCTGCCAGATATCCACCTAAACCCATAGCAATACTGCCGGCAACAATCTCGGCAATTCCTGCGGTAATGATCACATCGTTACTATGAACGGCACCACTCAATCCGGCTGCCAGTGCAAATGGAACGGTCAGTCCATCGGCCATCCCGATGACAATATCGGAGATAAAAGCAGAACTTTTCAGATGGTCTTCTTCGTGATGCGTATGAGACATATCAGGTGGTTTCGGGCAAATATAAAAACATCAGGCTGAATGCTCCGCGAATAAAACGGCGAATATTGCTTCGATATAATCGCTTAAGCGCAATGAAAAAATAATTATTTCTCGAGCTGTTCTGTGAAAGAATTACCTGGATTCCGCTCCTATAATTGCTTTCGAACGGATGGTGTTTATGAAAATTCGCGGTTGTATTCAGCTGATTGAGCTATGACATTTCTGCAAAATTTCACTTCAGCTTTACAGCCGCAATTATTTTGAGCGCATGGCTTCCACCGGATCTAAACGAGAGGCCGATAATGCAGGAGCAATTCCAGCGATGAGTCCAATGACAGAGGAAATTAAAACTCCCAAGCTGATGTTTTTAAAACTTAGGCTGATGTCCATATCCAAGCCCGCACTCAAGGCAAGGGTGAGCAGAAAAATAACGAATAAGCCAATCACACCACCGGCAATGGACAAAATCATGGATTCGAACAGAAATTGAAACAAGATGAAATAATTCTTCGCCCCCAAAGCCTTCTGAATGCCGATAATATTGGTGCGTTCTTTCACCGAAACGAACATGATGTTGGCAATTCCGAAGCCCCCAACTAAAATGGAAAATAAACCGATTACACCACCAGCCACATTGACCACACCAATGAGGGAAGCAAAGCCGTTTGATAATAATTTCGTTTCATTCAGAGCAAAATCATTGGCCTGGCGTGGTTTCAACCGACGAATTCCGCGCATGATTCCCATGAGTTCATCCATGAGCGCTTCGTTGCTTACGCCGTCAATCGCCTTCACCGCGATGTATGGATTTACCTGATCACTGCGGATATCGACTAATCCACGGGCAAAATTGAGCGGAAGCATGGCTGCATTGTCGAGACCAAAATCCAGCAAATTCTGACCTTCCCGTTTAAACACTCCGATGACTTCTACATTTGCGCCACGCACCAATATGTGCTTTCCGATAGGCGGGAGTTTACCGAATAACTGAGAAGCGACTTCTGCTCCAATAACAATTTTGTTTCGTCCTGCGTGGATCTCTGCATCACTGAAATAGCGTCCTTCCTGGATTTCGAACGATTTAATTTTTTCGTACTCGTCGCTCACTGCACTGATTTGCACATTTTCGGCCGAGGCATTTTTAAACTCCAGTGTTACATTGGCCTGAATTAAAAATGCTGAAGCCGCAGCCAACGTACTACGTTCCCGCACTAAATCTAACTCCTGCATCTGTGTCACCGGGCGGTTCATGTATTCCCACCATTTAAAATCGGAGGAAAATTCCCATGGCCATTTCTGAATAAAAATGACATTATTACCCAAAGATGAAATGCTCTTGTCGATGTTGTTCCGGATAGAATCGACCATGGTAAAAACGGAAATGATTGCAAAAATACCAATGGTGATGCCCAATAGCGACAAAAATGTCCGCAACTTATTGCTCACCAAAGAATCGATGGCAAACTGAAAACTTTCCCGAAACAGGCGTAAAAACAGCATAGCACAAATGTAGCGGGGATGACTGATAAACGAACGCAGCATCCTGAAAAACTCGTAACGAACTGCAAAAAGAAATTCGCTGAACTGATTTCTGAACACAAATCTCCGATTACCAAAGGAACATTCTTTGGTTCATTTGCACACGATGAGAATGAGTACTGAAAGATGCAGGAGTAACCTAGCAGAATTAAATTGAGAATCAGCATGTTAGAACTGCATGCATTTTGTTAAAAAAAACTTAACATTTACTCCTCTTTACCATCAGTTTGCCCCAAAACATGGACTTCTTTTCATTAAGTTTGCGGCTTCATTGTTTCCCGTTTCATGTCCCACCCCAAACGCATTCAAAGCGCGCTCATCTCGGTATTCCATAAAGACGGCCTCGAACAGGTCGCACGTGCGCTTCAAGCCTTGGGTGTAACCATCTATTCGACTGGAGGAACAAGGACTTTTCTTGAAAATCTGGGGCTTGATGTTATTGCGGTAGAAGACCTTACCTCCTATCCATCCATTTTGGGTGGACGGGTTAAAACCTTGCATCCCAAAGTATTTGGCGGGATATTAGGTCGCCGTGATGAGGAAAGCGATGTCGCTCAATTGGAGCAGTATGATATCCCAACCATTGATTTGGTGATGGTGGATTTGTATCCATTCACCGAAACACTGGCAGCAGGGGCCGCAGAAGCAGAGATCATCGAAAAAATTGATATTGGAGGCGTCAGTCTGATCCGTGCGGCTGCAAAAAACTTCAGCGACGTGCTGATTGTTTCTGACCGCAAGCACTACAACGATTTGGTGGAACTGCTTGAAAACGGAGCGGGGTCATCCACATTGGAACAGCGCAAAACATATGCATCTGCTGCATTTCAGACAACTTCAGAATACGATACAGCCATTGCTGATTGGTTTGGAGGAAACGGGCAGTCCTTGCGTTACGGTGAAAATCCGCACCAAAAAGCGACGTTCCGTGGAAACCTAAATGAAGCGTTTACACAGCTTCACGGAAAGGAATTATCCTACAACAATCTGCTTGATGTAGATGCTGCGTTATCGCTTATACACGATTTTCCATCGGCTGGCTGTGCGGTAATTAAACACAACAATGCATGTGGCGCGGCCATAGATGAAAATCCGGTCATTGCTTGGAAAAAGGCCTTGGCAGGAGATCCTCTTTCTGCTTTTGGTGGAATCTTCGTATTCAATACCGTGCTCGATGCCACTACGGCTAAAGAAACGGATCAGTTATTTTTCGAAGTGATACTCGCTCCGGGATATTCTGAGGAAGCGCTTCAGATTTTGAAGAGCAAGAAAAATCGCATCATCCTTCAAACACATACATTCGCCTGGCCTGAAATCAATGTACGTAGTGTGCTTAATGGACTTTTAGTTCAGCAGCGTGACAGCCGTGTTGAAAAATCAGGCGAATTCAAAACCGTCACCGAACGCCAACCAGATCCGGCACGATTTGCAGATCTTGAATTCGCGATGGTGCTGGTGAAGCATACAAAATCAAATGCGATCGTATTGGTTCGGGACCTTCAGCTATTAGCCAGTGGTACAGGTCAAACGTCTCGCGTGG
Organism: Chitinophaga pinensis; assembly: GCA_943333015.1. Lineage (GTDB taxonomy): Bacteria > Bacteroidota > Bacteroidia > M30B66 > M30B66 > CALQRR01. The sequence goes on from CALQRR010000070.1 coordinate 4,700, forward strand.
ATGCATTGAAACAATCGGTCGAAAAAGCGCAGCGTATGGGCTTCAAAACCGAAGGTGCTGTTCTGGCATCGGATGCGTTTTTCCCCTTTGCCGATAATGTTGAGCTGGCTGCAGAAGCTGGCGTTGCTGCTATCGTTCAACCGGGAGGATCTGTTCGTGATCAGGAAAGTATTGATACAGCCGATCGTCTGGGAATGGCGATGGTTTTTACAGGAATCAGACACTTCAAACATTAATCCCTATTCACACACATGGGTTTATTTAATTTCTTCACCCAAGAAATCGCGATCGATCTTGGAACCGCCAACACGATCATCATTCATAACGACAAAGTTGTTGTGGATGAACCATCTATCGTAGCCATCGAACGCTCGTCCGGTAAGGTCATCGCCGTAGGCAAGCAAGCGCAGCAGATGCATGGTAAAACCCACGAAAACATCAAAACCATTCGTCCGCTCAAAGACGGTGTTATTGCCGATTTTAACTCGGCCGAACACATGATCCGTGGGATGATTAAGATGATCAATCCGGGACGGAAGATTTTCTCCCCATCGCTGGTGATGGTTATCTGCATTCCTTCCGGTATTACCGAAGTGGAAAAACGCGCGGTGCGTGACTCTGCCGAACATGCCGGTGCCAAAGAAGTCTACCTCATTCATGAACCGATGGCTGCGGCGATTGGTATTGGAATCGATGTGGAAGAACCGATGGGGAATATGATTATCGACATCGGCGGAGGTACTTCTGAAATTGCAGTAATTGCCCTTGGTGGTATTGTTTGCGATAAAAGTATTCGTGTAGCGGGGGATGATTTCACTGCCGACATTGAAGACTACATGCGTCGTCAGCACAACATTCACATTGGTGAACGTACGGCAGAACGTATCAAAATTGAAGTGGGTGCTGCATTGACCGAAGTGGACAATCCTCCACCCGATTATGCCGTTCATGGTCGTGATATGATGACGGGCATTCCGAAAGAAATCATGGTTACGTATCAGGAAATTGCCCATTGTCTGGACAAATCCATTGCGAAAATCGAAACGGCAATTCTCATTGCGTTGGAGATGACGCCACCCGAACTTTCGGCTGATATTTACCGCACGGGTATTTATTTGGCAGGAGGCGGATCCATGTTACGCGGTCTCGACAAACGTATCTCTGGGCGCACCAAACTGCCTGTTTACATTGCCGAAGATCCACTTCGTGCAGTTGCTCGTGGAACCGGAATAGCGTTGAAAAACCGGGATAAATTCAAGTTCCTGATCCGCTAATCGGCAGCAAAACATTGAACTGAATAGTGTATGCGGAATTTTCTCCTCCTCATCAGAAGATACAATTTCTTCATTGTCTTTCTTCTGCTGGAGGTTGTTTCAGGTATTTTGCTTGTACGTAATTCAACGTATCAGCGGGCTGCAATTGTCGGAACGAGTAACGACGTTATCGGACAAATGTATGCGGCATACAGCAATGTGACCGATTACCTGATTTTGGGAGAAACGAACCGGATTCTTGCGGCTGAAAATGCACGCTTGCGTCGCGCCGATTCGGCTTCCTTTTATGATCCCAAATTCGAGATCATGAAAGTGAACGACTCCACCGGATTGCAGCAATACGAATATATCAGCGCACGGGTCATCAACAACAGTGTTACACGTGTAAATAATTACATCACACTAGATAAAGGCAGCATGCAAGGCATTCGTCCTGAAATGGCTGTGATGGGAAGCAACGGCGTTGTTGGGATTGTGAAAGATGTATCGGAGCATTTCAGTACCGTTATTTCACTGCTTCACAGTAGTACGAAAATCTCTTCTAAAATCAAGAAAAACGATTACTTCGGCTCTACCGTTTGGGATGGAGATTCGCCTCAGTTTGCTCGCTTGCTCGATATTCCGAGTCACGCCCAGGTGACCGTTGGCGATACGATTGTGACGAGTTCCTATTCGGGAATTTTCCCGCGCGACATTTTCGTAGGAACGGTTTCAGAACTAGGAACAACGGGGGAGAGTTTCAAAGAAATCAAACTTCGGCTTTCCACCGATTTTCAGAAGTTGTCGTATGTTTATGTGGTGCGCAACCTGATGAAATCGGAACGCGATACACTCGAGGCTAAATCCATTGTGGTGCAATGATAGGTGAGATTCTGGTTCAACTAATTCGTTTTATTCTGCTGATTTTTATCCAGGTTCTGGTTTTAAACCAGATTGAGATTAGCGGCGAGCTCAACGGTTTTATCAATCCATATTTATATGTGTTGTTTTTACTGATGCTACCAGTTAACATCAATAAAATCCTGTTACTTTTCTTGTGTTTTCTCACGGGACTTACCGTTGATATTTTTAGCGGAACTGCTGGGATGCATGCTTCTGCGTGTTTGGTTCTGGGTTTCCTGCGTCCTGGTTTTCTTCATCTCATCGCTCCGCGCGAAGGCTACGAAACCACCCTGAAACTTAACATGGCTGGCATGGGCGTGAGCACTTTCCTGATCTATGCTGCCACCATGATTTTAATTCATCACCTCGTGCTTTTTTTGGTGGAAGCCTTTTCTTTCCTCAACTTCTTCGAACTCTTATTGCGCGTTATCACCTGCAGCATCAGTACGCTTCTGCTCACTGTCCTCAGTCAGTTCCTTACTCAGCGTAACCGCGAAGTCGCCAAATGAATCTTTTTTCAGACCGTAAATACGTCATCAGTGCGATTTTCATTACTCTGGTAGTGATTTTCCTGCTGCGCCTTTTTTACATTCAGGTGATCGACGACCGGTATAAATTGGCTGCCAACGACAATGCCTTGCGCCATAAAGTTGAATATCCCGAACGTGGTGTGATCTACGACCGGAACGGTAAAATCCTTGTATACAATGAAGCGGCGTACGATCTAATGGTTATCCCCAAAAGGGTAAAAACCATCGATACCGTTGACTTGTGCAAACTGCTCGATATTACTAAGGA
>CALQRR010000071.1 GCA_943333015.1 Chitinophaga pinensis
ATGATTTTTAATGCACTCGATTTCAAGGACTTCACCGCTCAGATTTCATTGCGCGATCCTGAAAACAAAACCAAGTACATTGGTAGTGATGAAAATTGGGAGAAAGCCGAAAGCGCCATCATCGAAGCAGCTGCCGAAAAAGGTTTGAAAACGGTTGTCGAGTTAGGTGAAGCAGCTTTTTACGGCCCCAAACTCGATTTTATGGTGAAAGATGCCATTGGTCGACGCTGGCAATTGGGAACCATTCAGGTAGATTACAATTTACCAGAACGTTTCCAGCTTGAATATATGGGAGCCGATAATGCCAAACATCGCCCTGTAATGATTCACCGGGCGCCATTTGGATCTTTGGAACGCTTTGTTGCCGTGCTCATTGAACACTGCGCGGGCAAATTCCCACTCTGGTTAACGCCTGAACAAGCAGTGATCCTGCCGATTTCAGATAAGTACAATGAGTATGGAAAAAAAGTTTTACAACTGCTTAAAAATTACGATATTCGCGCCGCTATTGACGAACGTGATGAACGTGCCGGCAAGAAGATCAGGGATGCTGAAATCATGAAGACGCCCTATATGCTTGTTGTTGGTGAAAAGGAAGAGGAAACAGGAACTGTTTCTGTCCGTAAACATGGCGAAGGTGACATAGGCTCTATGAGTCTGGAAGCATTCGCCGGTTTGATCAACACGGAAGTCGACAAGCAAATGAACTACACGAACAACTGAAGGGAGGACCCAAGCTATAGCAATGCCACCGCGCTCTCCACGGCCGTTTAACCGGGGACCGCAGAAAAAAGAAGAAGCACATCGCATCAACTTAAAAATAGTTGGTGTACCCAAAATCCGACTCGTTGGAGATGGCATTGAACCTGCCGTTTACTCCTTTGAGGACGCTTTACGTCTTGCACGTGAGCAGGAATTGGATCTTGTGGAGATCGTTCCAAATGCAGATCCTCCGGTGTGCCGGGTGATTGACTATAAGAAATTCCTCTACGAGCAGAAGAAAAAACAGAAAGAAATGAAAGCCAAAGCCACAAAAATTGTGGTGAAGGAAGTTCGTTTCGGACCCAATACAGATGAGCATGACTTCAATTTCAAATTGAACCATGCACGTAAATTCCTCCAGGAAGGCTCTAAAGTGAAAGCTTTTGTGTTCTTCAAGGGACGATCAATTCTCTTCAAGGAGAAAGGTGAAATCCTCCTGTTGAAATTTGCAGCTGAACTCGAAGAACTTGGCAAGCCCGAAAGCATGCCGGAACTAGAAGGAAAGCGGATGATCATGTATCTGTCTCCTAAAAAGAAGAAATAATAACCCTAATACCAATTCACAATGCCGAAAATGAAAACAAATTCCAGTGCCAAAAAGCGCTTCAAGCTTACGGCTTCTGGAAAAATCAAGCGCAAACACGCGTTTATGCGGCACATTCTCACCAAGAAATCCAAAGATCAGAAGCGTCGTCTCGGCCATTCTGGGTTGGTTTGCAAGGCTGATGAAGGTCTCGTTAAGCGTATGCTTGTCATTGGAAAGTAATTTTTTTTTAACCAGATGCTCAGTACTAAGTTTACCCAACCGGAGTAACGCTGTTCATCACAACACCAACTAAACCATGCCACGTTCAGTCAACCACGTTGCCTCACGCGCAAGGAGAAAGAAAATCCTCAGCCAGACCAAGGGCTACTGGGGTGCCCGCAAGAACGTCTTCACTATTGCGAAGAACATTCTTGAGAAAGGTCTTACCTATGCATACCGCGATCGTAAAACGAAGAAACGTAACTTCCGCGGTTTGTGGATTCAGCGTATCAACGCAGCAGTTCGTCTTGAAGGAATGTCCTACAGCGAATTCATGGGTAAAATCCACGCGAAAAACATCCAGATTAATCGTAAAGTTCTTGCCGATTTGGCAATGAACAACCCAACAGCTTTCAAAGCTATTGTGGACGCGGTGAAATAATCTGACACCTTTTCTTTCTCAAAAGCACTCCTATCCGGGGTGCTTTTTTAGTTTTACCACATGCCGCTTCAATTTCCCGCAGGTTTCAGTCAGCACATCCACCATTTGCCCGGTATTCAGGAAGAAAAATTCCTGGCCGCCCTGCAACTACCAGCGCCCATATCAATTCGTCTGAATCCAGAAAAAAAATCTGCGGCCTTCCTTGATTCCAATCCTGTGAGCTGGTGCGAATTCGGACGTTACCTTCCCAGCAGACCTGATTTCACCCTTGATCCACTTTTTCACACCGGCGCTTATTATGTGCAGGAAGCCAGCTCCATGAGTATCTGGTCGGCACTGAATGATCTAGTGACCGATAAAAAGGACTTACGCGTATTGGATCTCTGTGCTGCGCCAGGTGGAAAAAGCACACTCGTGGCCTCTTGGCTAGCGGGAAACGGCCTGCTGGTGGCCAACGAAGTCATCCGTGGCCGTGCCGGAATTCTCACCGATAACCTCATCCGTTGGGGAAGCGCCAACACCATTGTGAGCAACAACGATCCCAGACAATTTGGAAAACTGGAAGCTTTTTTTGATGTCATCCTTGTGGACGCGCCCTGCAGTGGTTCGGGCATGTTCAGAAAAGATCCGGCTGCCATGGACCATTGGTCGGAAGACGCCGTTGTGCATTGCGCCGCGCGACAAGAACGCATCCTCACCGACGTCTGGCCTGCGCTCAAAGAAGGCGGACTTCTCCTCTACTCTACCTGCAGTTATTCGGAAGCCGAGGATGAACGTATCAGCAAGTTTGCAGAAACAGCATTAGCGGCTGAATTGCTAGCAATCCCTTCCTTGGAAAAAATACCGGGAATTGTCAAAACTCAAGCTGGCTATCGGTTTTATCCAGGAGAAATTCAAGGAGAAGGCTTTTACCTATCTGCATTGCGGAAGACGAGCGAAGCGGAAGCCCCCTATTCAAAACCAGCTTTCCGACCAGTAACTGTTCCGGCATCGGTTGCCGGATGGATGGCGCATCCCGAACATTTCCTCTATTCCGAAACGCATCTGGGCAATAGCCTCATACCCATTCACCTGCACGAATCATTACCGCCCCTGCTCAAACACCTACACATTCTCAAATGCGGAGTGCTGGCGGGCGAAATGAAAGGCAAAGATTTTCTTCCCTCGCACGAAATGGCCCTGAGCAACCTGTTGCATCCAGAGGCGCCCCAACTCGAGCTGGATAAAAATGAAGCCTTGCATTACCTCAAAAAAGAAGCCTTACCCGGCCGTTCCGATATCCGCGGCTGGCATCGGATGAATTATATGGGGCTCGGTTTAGGCTGGGGCAATATTCTTCCCAACCGTATCAACAACGGTTTACCCAAAAGCTGGCGAATTCTCAAAGAACTGGAATAATGGGAGGGCACCTTCTGCGGCTTCCTTCGTCTGCCACAGAACCGCGCTTTCGCGTCGTGGGAACTCCGCTCTATCGCTGGTGCGGCATGGCGTTAAACGTAGAACTGTTTCTGGTTATCAACAGCTTTTCACCTACATACGCTGCTCTGGCTTAGCGGGTGACGCGACACCCCGGAACCCGATTTTTTCAGATCGGGTGAGGAGTATAGCAAAACACGCGGCCCCAGCGGGGAAAGCCCCCCTTTTTCGTGAAATCATGCCCAAAAAATTGCACGCCGCTGAACGGCTCATTTTGTGTAAATTTGCGCCCCTGTTCAAATACTCGATCTCATGTCTGACCGCCGCGTCCGTGTTCGTTTTGCCCCTTCTCCTACTGGTACTCTTCACATTGGTGGAGTGCGTACGGCTTTGTATAATTACCTGTTTGCTCATAAACTGGGCGGCGATTTCATTCTCCGGATTGAAGACACCGACCAAAATCGCTTTGTTCCGGGTGCCGAAGCATACATCATGGAAGCACTTAACTGGCTGGGAATTAATCCAACCGAAAGCCCTATCCATGGCGGCCCGCATGCACCTTACCGACAAAGTGAACGTAAAGAAATGTACCGTGCCTATGCCGAACAGTTGCTCCAAAGCGGTCATGCGTATTATGCATTCGACACGCCCGAGGAACTCGAAGACATGCGCACCAAGCTAACAGCGGCCAAAGTAGCCTCTCCGCAGTACAATGCGGTAACGCGTAATTCGATGAAAAATTCGGTCACGCTTTCGGAAGATGATGTTAAACGACGTTTGGATGCAGGTGAACCGTATGTGATCCGCATGAAACTGCCGCGTCAGGAAGAGGTCCGTTTTCATGATATCATCCGTGGCTGGATTCTGGTTCAGACACAAAATATGGACGATAAAGTTCTGTTCAAATCGGATGGAATGCCCACCTATCACCTGGCCAATGTGGTAGATGATTATCTGATGAAAATTACCCACGTGATCCGTGGCGAGGAATGGCTGCCTTCTGCACCGCTGCACGTTTTACTTTACCGATACTTGGGTTGGGAAGAGGTAATGCCGCAGTTTGCGCATTTGCCATTGATCCTCAAACCAGATGGCAATGGAAAACTCAGCAAGCGCGATGGCGATCGTTTGGGCTTTCCAGTTGCCCCATTGAACTGGAAAGATCCACTTACCGGAGACACCACAAGCGGTTACCGTGAAAAAGGCTACTATCCTGAAGCTGTTCTGAATTTCTTGTGCATGTTGGGCTGGAATCCCGGAACAACACAAGAGATGTTTTCCTTGGAGGAATTGATCGAGCAGTTTAGCCTAGAACGAGTAAGCAAAGCCGGAGCGAAATTCGATTTTGAAAAAGCGAAATGGTTCAATCATCAATATTTGCTCAAACATAGCGATTCGGAACTGGCCTCGGAATTTATGCCACTGGTTCAAGCAGCTGGTTTTGATCGTTCAATGGAATATGTCACAACGGTTGTGTCGTTGGTAAAAGAACGGGCCAACTTCGTGAATGATTTCATGGAACATGCTCGTTTCTTTTTTGAAGCGCCATCCTCCTGGGACGAGGCCACACTCGGTAAAAAATGGAAACCCGAGACACAAGGCATTTTAGAAGGCTGGCGCGATGCGTTGATCAACACGGATGATTATTCAGCCGCCGCCTTGGAAGCTGCATCCAAAGCTTATCTGGAGTCGATTGGTGTGGGCATCGGACAAGTGTTACAAGCGTTCCGCATTCTCATTACAGGCTTACCCGCCGGACCATCGATGTTTGAAGTGTGTGCGTTATTGGGCAAGGAGGAAGTAGGTGCACGGTTTAGCAAAGCATTGGAATTTACTCAGTCCCGATTCGCCTGAACCGTTAGTGATGGGAAAGATTCTACTGGAAGGCATGGAGTTTTTTGCATATCACGGGTTATACACTCGCGAACGCGAAGAAGGACAGTGGTTCACGCTCGACCTGGAAGTGGAAACCGACTTGACACAACCTGCAGAGACCGATTCGTTGAACGACTCAGTAGATTATGTGGCGTTGTATACCTTGATTCAGAAAGAAATGAAGATTCCATCTGCTTTGTTGGAGCATTTAGCCAAGCGGATTTTAGACACTATCCGGATGAATTTTCCCGCACTGGTAAAGATTCGGCTGAAAGTGACCAAACTAAATCCGCCCATTGAAGGCAAGGTGGCCGGAGTGAGCATCATTATGGAAGTCTGAATATGTGGAAGATCTTTTCCCGAAAAACGAAAAATAAAACCTGCGGAAAATGCGGGAAATCGTTCACCTGCATAGTTGAAGATGGCTGTTGGTGCGACAAACTGACTATTTCGCGTGAAAATCTCGCTAAAATCCGTCGGCTCTATATGGACTGCTTGTGCAAGGACTGCCTAAAAGAATTTGAAACCCCAAGTCCCTCAGCAGCTGATGTTTCGTAAAATAATATCAAATCAAACTAACTTTCCTTTGTAAAAACTTGATAGAATGCCTGTTTTTGCTACTTTTGTCACCCTTCAAAACGGTTCCGTGGCCGAGTGGTTAGGCAGAGGTCTGCAAAACCTTGTACAGCGGTTCAAATCCGCTCGGAACCTCTCTTTAAAAAAGACGCCTTTTAGGCGTCTTTTTTCGTTTAGGACAATATTGCGGATTCACACAAACCTTCCTGAAATAAATCACCATCTGAGTATCTTCCGCTCCTTAGCGTTCAAAATGACAGACGCCATGGCTTCTATTTTATTTATAACGAATGGCAGATTCTCGGACTCTACTCATATAAAACATCTTTAGAGTCGCATCTTCAAGGAGTCTTTTTTTTATCAATGAATCCCAGATGATGACTTATTTAGCAAGCCGCTGATGCTAGTGGAACACTAGTAATATTGAAAAAATACACAGTATTCGATAGGTTGCCTTATGCCTATGGCCCTATCTCGGCTTACTAATGAGAGAACTCACTAGTGATTATTCAAAAAATTCTATCGCTAAACTTCCATCGGCCCTCATTCGTCAATGCGAAGCCCAATAAGGTCCCTTAGAAGTAATTTAGACAGTATGCTGTGCAGCTTTCCTTTCGAAATAGATAATTCTGAAAAATAAACAGGTCAGGATGGCTTCGGCTTTTATCACAAATTATATATGTAAGATCAAAACACCTCAATCGGCCATATATTATCTCATATAGATTAGTTTATGTGATATATTTTAAACCATAAGAATTAGCACGTTTATTTTAGCCAGTTAAATTACTATTAAATACCATTATATTCTTTTTGACTGATGTAAGATATTTTACTTTTGATAAAACAATAATAAACCCAAACACTTATGAAAAACTATTGCAATTTCAAAATGATGGCCACGGCTCTTGCTCTCGTGGTAGTAACATCGGCGCTGGATGCACAGGTGTACGTCAGTAATGTAATTTCTTCAACTCAAGGCACATTGGGTGATTTAATATCCCCTATTCCGGCATCAAGATCGGATGCAAGTAAAATGCTTGGCGTTCCTGAGAATGATGACAATGTAGGTCCCATTAACTTTTACTCGCTGGGAATTGGAGGGGAAACAGTTTTGGAAATGTCTGGGCCTATTTGTAATGGGGCCGGTGATGACTTCACCGTATTTGAAACAACGTGGGGATATACATGTGATAATTACCCACAGAAAGCCCGGGTATGGGTTTCTCAGGATTTGTGCAATTGGGTAGAATTAACAACTGAAACAAACCCAATTTGCCACAACGGTTCATTAGATTTAGGATGTATGCCTTGGGCCATATATGTAAAAGTTAAGGATGTGACTGATATTTTAGATGGAGTTGCAGGAGATGGTTTTGATGTTGATGGCATCTCAGGAAACTCTGGCTGCAGCCTTCCAACAGAAACAGGACTATCGCGCTACGCGGCCAATGGCTTCTTAGGAAATCCACAAGCAACACAAGGCGTGACTGAAAATGGATCACCTGTCCCTGCGGCCCGCGACTTTCAGAATAAAATGCTTGGCTTGCCATTGAATCCTTACAATGTGTATGCAAATGATGTTACTACTTCTGCTGCCAATAACAACTTCTTCTCACTTGGAAATGCTGGTGTTGTAACACTCTCTTTCCCATACAGTCTGTTTAACGGACCAGGAGCGGATGTGCAAATTTTCGAAACATCTTTTGCTGACGTAGCGACCAGAACATGTGGAAACTACCCTGAAAAAGCGCTTATTCAAGGATCTTGCGATGGTGTTAATTTTTACGATCTCAATG